>JASLFM010000448.1 GCA_030150585.1 Acidovorax sp. | reverse complement strand
CTGTGCGAGGCCATGCCGTCGCCCGTGGTGGCGCTCAACCGCGCCGTGGCCGTGGGCATGGCCTGGGGGCCCGAGGCCGCGCTCGAACTCGTGGACCAGCTTGCCACCGAACCCCAGCTGCGCCACTACCACTGGCTGCCCAGCGTGCGCGGCGACCTGCTCGCCAAACTGGGGCGCCATACCGAAGCACGGGCGGCCTTCGCGCAGGCAGCAGGCCTCACGCGGAACGCGCGCGAGCGTGCGCTGCTGCTGGAGCGCGCGAACGGTCCGAACTAGGGCAACTGGCGCCGCAGCGCCTCGAAGAAGAGCTCGGACTGGAGGCGCTCGCCCTGCGTCTGGCGCGCCACGGCGGAGTGATGGAACGTGGCCTGTTGGAGGGGCGCGCTCATGGCGGGGCTCCTGAAGTGGACATCAGGCGGGCAGGCGCACGCGCGCCAGCTCGGCGAAATAGCGCGCGCCCACAGGCAGCAGCGCGTCGTTGAAGTCGTAGTGCGCGTTGTGCAGCGGCACGCTGCCGGGGCCGTCTCCATCGCCGTTGCCGATGAACACGAACGCGCCCGGCACCATCTGCAGGAACGCGCCGAAGTCCTCCGAGATCATCATAGGCGCCACATCGGCCTGCACGCACGCGGCCCCCGCCACGGCGGTGGCCGCGGCCACGGCTGTGGGCACGCAGCGCTCCCAGTTCACCGTGGGCGCGAATTCGTGCGTGTACTCGAAGTGGCATTCAGCGCCGTGCGCGGCGCAAATGCCCATGCAGACCTCGCGCATGCGCCGCTCAAGCAGGGCCTGCACTTCGGGGCCATAGCTGCGCGTGTCGCCCTTGATCACCACGTTGGAGGGCGTGGCGTTGCGGATGCCGTCGGTGCTGAACTCGGTGCACGAGATCACGGCCGACACGCCCGGATCGACACTGCGCGCCACGATGGTCTGCAACGCGAGCACGATCTCGGCGCCGATCACGAGCGGGTCCACGCCCATGTGCGGGCGCGCCGCATGGGCGCCGCGCCCTTTCACCTGGATCACGAAGTTGTCCTCGCTCGCCATGATGCCGCCCACGCGCGTGGCGAAATGGCCCGCGGGCATGCCGGGCATGTTGTGCACGCCGTAGATCTCGTCGACGGGAAAGCGCTCGAACAGGCCGTCGGCCATCATGGCCTTGGCACCCCGGCCATGCTCCTCGGCGGGCTGGAAGATGAAGCGCACCGTGCCGTTGAAGTCGCGCCGCTCGCGCAGCAGCTGTGCCGCGCCCAGCAGCATGGCCATGTGGCCGTCGTGCCCGCAGGCGTGCATGCGGCCCGGCGCGAGCGAGGCATGCGCGCGCTGCGGCGCGGCCTCGGCCAAGGCCAGCGCGTCCATGTCAGCGCGCAGGCCGATCACGCCCGGGCCGCCGCCCACGGTGAGACTGGCCACCACGCCCGTGCCGCCGATGCCGCAGTGCACCTCCAGCCCGAGCGCCTGCAGGATGCGGGCCACGTAGTCGGCGGTCTGGACCTCATCGAAACCGGTCTCGGGATGCTGGTGCAGGTGGTGGCGCCAGCGCAGCATGCTGTGCTCGACGGGTGCGTTCATGCGGTGCTCCAGGGGGCGACAAGTCCACATGGTAGCCATCCCCGTCATACCGGCGGCTCTGCAGGGCCCGCCTGGGGTGCTTTAAAACCACTTTCATGCCATGGATATAAATTCATGACGCGCCAATAATTGCCTAGGCAACTAAATTAACGGCCATGAGCATGAGTGACAGCGCCCCATCCATCTGCCCCCTGGGGCCTTATACGCCCGACCGCATCACGCCCGACCAGAGCGTCGGCTACCTGATGCGCAAGGTGATGAGTTCCATCCGCTCGCAGGTCGATGCGCGGCTGGCCACCTGCGACATGACCTACGTGCAGTGGCTGCCGCTGTACAAGCTGATGCTGCACGAGGGATCCACCACGGCCAGCCTGGCCCGCGAGCTGGAAATCGACCCCGGCGCGATGACGCGCTCGGTCGACCGCCTCGTCGCCAAGGGGCTGGTAGAGCGCGAGCGCTCGCAGGCCGACCGCCGCGTGGTCCACCTCGTGCTCACCGAAGAGGGCCGCCGCGCGGCGGCCCGCGTTCCCGCCGTCCTCGCCGAAGTGCTCAACGCCCATCTGCAGGGCTTCTCCGATGCGGAATGGCAGCAGTTGCTGCAATTCCTGAACCGCATGCTTGCCAATGGCGAGGCCCTGCGCCAAGCCACCCAGGCCACCACCGACTGAGCCCACCATGCCCTCCACCCATTCCAGAACCTCCCCCGCCACAGTGCGTCGCCGTCCCGCCGCGCTCGCGGCCCTGGCCGCCGCAGCCGCCCTGATGCTCTCGGCTTGTGCGAGCCCGGGCCCAGACAAGGCACCCATCTCCCAAACCACGCCCGAACAGCTTGCCCTGGCCTCCACGCCCACTACCAGCGTGAACGCGCGGTGGTGGACTTCCCTGGGCGATGGGCAGCTCGATGCCCTCATCGCCCAGGCACTGGCAGGCAACCCGAGCCTGGCCGTGGCCCGGGCGCGCACCGAGCGCGCCGTTGCGCTGGCCCAGGCCACGCGCGCGGCCAGCGGGCCGCAAGCCCAGCTCAACGCCAACGTGGTACGCCAGCGCTTCTCCGCCAACGGCATTTACCCGGCGCCGCTGGGTGGCAACGTGTGGAACATCGGCACGGTGGAGACGGATTTCAGCTGGTCGCCCGACTTCTTCGGCCAGCACGCGGCAGAAGAAGAAGCCGCCCTGGGCCAGGCCCGCGCCGCCCAGGCCGACGCTGCCGCCGCCGAAAGCACCCTGGCCCTGCAGCTGGCGCGGGGCTACGTGGCGCTGGCCCGCATCCTCGCCCAGCGCGAAGTGGCCGAGCGCACGCTGGCCCAGCGTCAGGAGGTCCTCGATATCACGCAGCAGCGCGTGAGCGCCGGCCTCGACACCCGGGTGGAAGACACCCAGGCCCGCGCAGCGCTGCCCGACGTGCGCGCCCAGATCGAGGCCCTCAATGAGCAGGCCCTGCTCGCGCGGCGCCAGATCGCAGTGCTCGCGGGCCAGGCGCCCGATGCACAGGCTGCGCTGTCGCCCCGCCTGTCTGCACTCACGCTGCAGGCCCAGCCCGAGACGCTCGGCGCCGACCTGCTGGGCCGCCGCCCCGACGTGGTGGCCGCGCGCTGGCGCGTGGAGTCTGCCGCACAGGGCGTGAAGGCCGCACGCACAGAGTTCTACCCCAACATCAACCTGAGCGCGTTCGTAGGGCTGAACGCGCTGGGGCTGTCCAACGTGTTCGAGTCCAGCAGCCGGCAGTTCGGCGTGGTGCCCGCGCTGCGCCTGCCCCTGTTCGACGGCGGCCGCCTGCGCGCACAGCTGGGCGGCAAGCGGGCCGATCTCGACGCCGCCATCGCACAGTACAACACCGTGGTGCTCGACGCCGTGAAGGAGGCGGGCGACGCCATTGGCTCGGGCCAGTCCCTCGTGCGCCAGCAGCGCGAACAGTCCGAGGCCATGGCCGGCGCCGAAAAGGCCTATGACCTGGCCATGCAGCGCTACAAGGCGGGCCTTGGCAACTACCTCGTGGTGCTCAACGCCGAAACGCAGGTGCTGTCCCAGCGGCGCCAGGCCGTGGAGCTGCGGGCCCGCCAGTTCGACACCTACCTGGCCCTCATGAAGGCCTTGGGCGGCGGCTGGAGCGACGACACCAACGCCATCCAGCAAGCCGCCGCGCACTGAACCTCCCGCAGCTTCCTTCTGCAGCACCTTCTACCGATCCGGAAATCCACATCATGAGCGAAACCAACAACACCAATACCCCCAGCTCTACCCGCCGCCGCGGCCTCACCCTGATCGCCACCGCCGTGGTCCTGGGCGGGCTGGCCTGGGGCGGCTGGCACTGGGTCCACGCCCGCCATTTCGAGACCACCGACAACGCCTACGTGGCGGGCAACGTCGTGCAGATTACGCCCCAGATCGGCGGCACCGTGGTGGCCATTGATGCCGACGACACCGATTTCGTGCGCGCAGGACAGCCTCTCGTGAAACTCGACGCCGCAGACGCGCAGGTCGCACTGGAGCAGGCCCGCGCCCAGCTCGCCCAGACGGTGCGCGAAGTGCGCACGCTGTTCACCAACAACGCGGCCCTCCAGGCCCAGGTGAAGCTGCGCGAGGCCGACTTGGCCCGCATGCAGGCCGACCTGGCCCGCGCTCAGGACGACGTGAACCGCCGCCAGCCCCTGGTCAGCACGGGTGCCGTTGGCAAGGAAGAGTTCCAGCACGCCACGTCGCAGCTCGCTGCGGCCCGCAGCGCGGCAGCCGCGGCCCAATCGGCCGTGGAAGCCGCGCGCGAGCAGCTCGCTGCCAGCCAGACGCAAACCGACGGCACCACCGTAGAGCAACACCCCAACGTACAGCGCGCCGCTGCCAAGGTGCACGAAGCCTACCTGGCGCTGCAGCGTTCCACGCTGCTCGCGCCGCTGGACGGCCACGTGGCCAAGCGCGGCGTGCAAATTGGCCAGCGCATCGCCGCCGGCGCACCCCTCATGACCCTGGTGGCCCTCGACCAGCTCTGGGTGGACGCCAACTTCAAGGAGAGCCAGCTGCAGAAATTGCGCATCGGCCAGCCGGCCGAGCTTGAGGCCGACGTCTACGGCAGCAAGGTGGTCTACCACGGCACGGTCGTCGGCCTGGGCGCAGGCACCGGCGCGGCCTTCTCGCTGCTGCCCGCGCAGAACGCGACAGGCAACTGGATCAAGGTGGTGCAGCGCGTTCCCGTGCGTATCGCGCTCGATGCGGCCGAGGTCAAAGCCAACCCACTGCGCGTGGGCCTGTCGATGGAGGTCTCGGTGGACGTGGCCCAGCAGGACGGCAAGAGCCTGTCCGACGCGCCCCGCACCACGCCTGTAGCCTCGACGACGGTATTCGATGCGCAGATGCGCGATGCCGATGCCTATGTGAACAACGTCATCAGCGCCAACCTGGGCCGCAAGGTGGTGGCCTCGGCACCTGCCGCCCAAAGCCTCCATGCAACACAGCAGCACTGATCTCCCATAGGACTGGACTACACCATGAGTTCCTCCCCGCCGGCTGCGCAGCCAACCGCCCAAGCGCCGCTGCATGGCACCCCTCTGCTCCTGGGAACGCTGTCGCTGTCGCTGGCCACGTTCATGAACGTGCTCGACTCATCGATCGCCAACGTGTCGCTGCCCGCCATCGCGGGCGACCTGGGCGTGAGCCCGAGCCAGGGCACCTGGGTGATCACGAGTTTCGGCGTGGCCAATGCCATTTCCGTGCCGCTCACGGGCTGGCTCACGCAACGATTCGGTGCCGTGCGCCTGTTCACCATGAGCGTGTTGCTGTTCGTGCTCACCTCCTGGCTCTGCGGTTTCGCACCTTCGCTCGAGATGCTCGTGGTTTTCCGAGTGCTGCAGGGGCTGGTCGCGGGCCCGATGATTCCGCTGTCGCAGACGCTGCTGCTCGCAAGCTACCCGCGTGCCATGGCTGGCACGGCCCTCGCCCTCTGGGGCGTGACCACTCTGGTCGCGCCCGTGGTGGGACCGCTTCTCGGCGGCTGGATCACGGACAACATCTCCTGGCCGTGGATCTTCTATATCAACGTGCCAGTTGGCATCTTGGCGGCAGGGCTGACCTGGAGCATTTACCGCCACCGCGAGACGCCCACACGCAAGCTGCCCATCGACACCGTCGGCCTCACGCTGCTCGTACTCTGGGTGGGCGCACTGCAGCTCATGCTCGACAAGGGCAAGGAGCTGGACTGGTTCGCGTCGGGCGAGATCATCACGCTCGCCGTGGTGGCCGTGGTGTCGTTCGCTGTGTTCATCGTCTGGGAGCTGACCGACGAGCATCCCGTGGTGGATTTGCGTCTCTTCGCACGGCGCAACTTCGCATTCGGCGCACTGGCGCTGTCGGTCGCATACGCATTGTTCTTCGGCAACGTAGTGCTCATGCCGCTGTGGCTGCAGCAGTGGATGGGGTACACCGCCACCGCCGCGGGTATGGCGCTCGCGCCGGTGGGCCTGTTTGCCATCCTGCTCACACCGCTCGTCGGGCGCAAGGTTAGCCAATGGGATCCCCGGCGTATGGCCACGGGCGCGTTTGTCGTGTTCGCGCTCGTGCTATGGCTGCGCTCGAATTTCACGGTGCAGACCGACTTCGTGCACATCCTCGTGCCCACGCTGATCCAGGGCGCGGCCATGGCGTTCTTCTTCATTCCGCTGACAACGCTCACGCTGGCAGGCATCGCACCGGAACGTATCCCTGCAGCGGCGGGACTGAGCAACTTCGCCCGCATCACGGCAGGCGCCATGGGCACCTCCATCGCTACGACGCTCTGGGACAACCGCGCGGCCATGCACCACGCGCATATGACCGAGCCGTTGATCCAGGGGCAGGGCCCCTTTGCCGCCACGCTCGATGCGCTGCGGGCCACAGGGCTCTCAACCGACCAGGCGCTGGCGCAGGTGAACCGTCTCATTGATCAGCAGGCTTTCACGCGCGCAGTGGACGACATCTTCCTTGGCTCGGCTTACCTGTTCATCGCGCTGATCGCGCTAATCTGGATTACGCGGCGGCCGCCGCGAACGACGGGCGGTGCTCCTGTTGATGCTGGTGGAGCCCACTAAATTAGTACTGTGATCCCTAGAAGCCCCTATGCGAGCAAAAGCCGCATCGGGGCTTTTTTAATCTTTGTTCAAGCCATTCAGAGGGATGCACGAGAGGGTGGATCTGGCCGCTGCGCGCGGCGTTCGGCACCTGCTCAACGATGCAGGCTGTCCGACCCAGAATCGAGAGCTGCAACGGCAAGTTCCGCGACGAATGCCTGAACGGACAGTGGTGCGAGTCGCTCGCGCAGGCCAGGCGAGAGATCACCCGCTGGCGAAGCGACTACAGCTGGGTCGCATCCCGCCAGCCAGGTTCGTCGCCTTGCATTGGTACATCTGAAGGGAGCAGTTCAGGGCGAAGCGCTGGCACACCTGCACTGGCTGTGGCAGCGCGGTGAAGTGAGGCGCACGCGGGACGCGGCAGGCATCTACCGGTTTTCGGGGGCGTAAAAAACAAAACCCCTCAGTCGCTGAGACTGAGGGGTATTGCTTGC
>JASLFM010000394.1 GCA_030150585.1 Acidovorax sp. | reverse complement strand
GGTGCACGTCCAGCGTCTGGTCCGAGTCCTCGCAGGAGTAGGCGGCGGCCTTGTCCACCGGCACCTGGGCGAAGGGAATCTGGTGCGCGCCCTTGCCACACAGGTCTTCGTAGCTGATGCCCGTGCGGCCCGTGTGGCGCTCGGCCAGACTCCCTAGGTTGTGGGGCTTGTGCACCTCGAGCACGTAGCTTTGCAGCATGGTGTCGTGCACGTAGCCCTGTACCTCGATACCGTGATTGGCGAACACGTGCCGGTCGTACTTAACATGCTGGCCCAGCTTGTGGCGCTTGCCGTCCTCCAGCCAAGGCTTGAGGCGCGCGAGCACTTCGTCGATGGGCAGTTGCTCGGGCGCGTCGGGCCCCTCGTGGCGCAGCGGAATATAGGCAGCCTCGCCGGGCTGCACGCTGAACGAAATGCCAACGATCCGCGCGCGCATCTCGTCAAGCGAGTCGGTCTCCGTGTCGAGCGCAACGAGCTCCGCCTGCAAGAGGCGCTGCAGCCACTGGTCGAAGTCCATCCAGTTGAGGATGGTGTCGTACACCACGGCACGGTGCTGCGCGGCTTCGGCCACCACGCTCGCGGAATGGTCGGCGAACAAGTCGCCGCTCTCGCCGGGCATCGCCACGGCGGGCGTAGGCGCCGCCGCTGCCGCGGCATCCGCCAGTGCGCGCGCCAGGCCCTTGAAGCCGTAGCGCTCGTAGAACGCGCGCAGCGCAGCGGTTTGCGGCTCGCCCAGCGCCACGGCATCCAGAGCGGGCAGGCCGGGCACATGTTCGGCCAGGTCGCAGTCGGTCTTGATGGTGACGAGCTGGCGCCCCGTGGGCAGCCAGTCGAGCGTGGCGCGCAGGTTCTCCCCGGCCACGCCCTTGACCTCACCCGCGCGCGCCATCAGCGCGTCGAGCGAGCCGTACTCGGCGAGCCACTTTGCAGCCGTCTTGGGGCCGACCTTGGGCACGCCCGGCACGTTGTCCACCGCGTCGCCCACCAGGGCCTGGAAATCCACCATGAGCGCGGGCGGCACGCCAAACTCGGCCGTCACGCCGGCCACGTCGCGCTTTTTGCCGTTCATGGTGTCGATGATGGTGATGTGCTCGTTCACCAATTGCGACAGGTCCTTGTCGCCGCTGGAGATGACCACCTCCACGCCCCGGCGCGCGGCCGCCACGGCCAGGGTGCCGATCACGTCATCGGCCTCCACGCCCGGAATGGCGAGCACCGGCCAGCCCAGCAGGCGCACCACCTCGTGGATGGGGTCGATCTGCGAGCGCAGGTCGTCGGGCATGGGCGCACGATGCGCCTTGTATTCGGGGTAAATGGCGTCGCGGAATGTCGGCCCGCTCGCGTCGAACACGCACACGGCGTAGTCGGCCGCCACCTCCTTCTTGAGCGCCTGCATCATGTTGATCATGCCGCGGATGGCCCCGGTGGCCGGGCTCGCGGGGTCGCCGGGCACCGCGCGCAGGTCGGGCATGGCGTGGAAGGCACGGTAGAGGTAGCTGGAACCGTCTACCAGCACCAGGGTCTTGGTATTGCTCATTCGCAGATTGTGCCTGCCGCTTTACAATAACCCATGCGCGCCGTACAACTCCTTTTGCTCCTGGGTCTGGCTGCCGGCCCTGTGCTGGCCCAGAATACCGAAAAAAATGCCCCTGCACGCCCGCAGAGCAACGCGCAGCAGCTATCTAAAGAAGAGCAAAAGGAAGCCCGCCGCGAAGGCCGCCTGAACCAGCGTACCGAACACATCCAGGTCGAAGACGCAGGCAGCCGCGTGGATGAACTGCGCATTGGCGGCCAAACCCAAAGCATCACCGTACAGCCCAAGACAGGCAACATGCCCGAGTACGAGGTACAGCCTTCCGATGGCGTGCGCAACCGCCCGCGCAACGGCGCCGAGACCACCACCGGCCCGCGCGTGTGGAACGTGATGAAGTTCTGATCCCCTCCCCCTTCCATGAGGGCGCTGCATGCGCCCTTTTTTCTAGCCCCCTCGTGTTCCGCTGAGCGATGGCCGTTTTCACCGAAGTCTCCGAGCAAGAGGCGCAAGCATTGCTGCGCCACATCCCCCTGGGCCAGTTCACGGGCCTCCGCGGCATCGAGGGCGGCATCGAGAACACCAACTATTTCCTCTCGACGACCGAAGGCGAATGGGTGCTCACGCTGTTCGAGCGCCTGTCGGCCGAGCAGCTGCCGTTCTACCTGCACCTCATGAAGCACCTGGCCCACAAGGGCATCCCGGTGCCCGAGCCACAGGCCGATGGGCAAAGCGGCGACATCCTGCACGAAGTCTGCGGCAAGCCAGCCGCCGTGGTGCAGAAACTCGCGGGCAAGAGCCAGCTCGCCCCCACGGCCGTGCACTGCGCCGCCGTGGGCGACATGCTGGCGCGCATGCACCTGGCGGGGCGGGACTACGAGCGCAGCCAGCCCAACCTGCGCGCCCTGCCATGGTGGAATGAGACCGTGCCCGTGGTGCTGCCGCACATCGACACGACCCAGGGCGCGCTGCTGCGCGCCGAACTGGCGTACCAGAACCACGTCGCGGCCTCTTCGGCCTATGCCGCCCTGCCGCGCGGGCCCGTGCACGCCGACCTGTTCCGCGACAACGTGATGTTCGACGGCGAGAGGCTCACGGGCTTCTTCGATTTCTATTTCGCGGGCGTGGATACGTTCCTCTTCGACCTGGCCGTATGCCTCAACGACTGGTGTATCGACCTCGCCACAGGCGCGCACGATGCCGGTCGCGCCCATGCCATGCTTGCTGCCTACCAGGGCGTGCGCCCCCTCACGGCGGCCGAGCGCGAATTGTTCAACGCCATGCTGCGCGCAGGCGCGCTGCGCTTCTGGATCTCGCGGCTGTGGGACTTCTACCTGCCGCGCGAGGCCTCGATGCTCAAGCCGCACGACCCCACGCACTTTGAGCGCGTGCTGCGCCAGCGCATCGCATTCCCATGCTCACTCCCCTGAGCGGCTGCGCCGCTTCCCCCCGCTCTCGCGCTGCGCGCGGGCAGGGGGACGACGCCAGTAGCCGGGCCAAGCCCGTTCCACGGCGTCTGCTGGCTTGGGGCGCGCCAGTTTCATGCGTTGCGTGTAACGTATAGCACCATCGATAACCCAATCCTATGAAACTCCATATCGTCCCCGCCCGCGCCGGACTGCTCTGGGTGCGTCTCGGCATCCGGGCGTTCTGGCGCCAGCCGCTGGCGTTGGCGGCGCTGTTCTTCATGACCATGGCGGCCATGTCGCTGGCCACCCTGCTGCCGCTCATCGGGCCCGCCGTCGCGCTCGCGCTGCTGCCTTCGGCCACGCTGGCGATGATGGTGGCCACGGCCGAGACCACGCAGGGCCGCTTTCCCACGCCCGCGCTGCTGCTCGTGGCCTTCCGCACCGGACGCCAGCGCCTGCGCGACATGATGGTGCTGGGCGCGCTCTATGCCGTGGGCTTTCTCGCGGTCATGGGCCTGTCGGCCCTGGTGGACGGCGGGCAGTTCGCCGAGGTCTATCTGGGCGGCGCGCCGCTGTCGCGCGAGGTGGCCGAGGACCCGGCCTTCCAGGGCGCCATGTGGCTTTCGATGCTGCTGTACGTGCCGCTGTCGCTGCTGTTCTGGCACGCGCCCGGCCTGGTGCACTGGCATGGCGTGCCGCCGGTGAAGAGCCTGTTCTTCAGCATCGTGGCCTGCATGCGCAACTTCTGGGCGTTCACCGTCTTCGGCATGGCCTGGATGGGGGTGTTCCTCGCGGCAGGCCTCGTCGTGGCGCTGGTCACAGGACTGCTCTCGGGCCTGCTTGGCGTGGCTTCGGGCGGCATCATGGTGGGCGCGGCGATGATGCTCGCTGCCATGTTTTTCAGCTCCATCGTGTTCACGTTCCGCGACTGCTTCGAGCCGCCCGAGCAGTATGCGCATGGCCCGCAGGAGGGCGACGGAGCCCTTCCTCCAAGCCCCCCGCTCTGACCCATCAAGAAACCCGGCCCCGGCCGGGTTTTTTCATTTCACAGACCTGTCACACAGGCTTCCTAGCATCCCGTCTGAAAACCACTGCGTCTGGTTTCAACGCTGCGGCGCGTGCCCGGCCTTTCTTCGCACATAACACGGAACGAATCCCCATGTCCCAAACGACGATGCCCACCCGCCGCAAGGCCCTGCAACTCCTGGCTGGCGTCCCCATGCTGCCCATCGGTACCTCGGCCACGGCTTCGCTGCTGGCCTCGGCTTGCGGCGGCGGCGGCAGCAGCACCGCCACGTTCTCGTCGGCCTCCTTCACGCCCATGGCCGCCCCCACGCTGGCCAACGCAGCCGCCATGGCCACGACCACGGTGGGCTCGACGCTGAACGTCAAGCTCAGCGACAACACCAGCCAGTCCTACGCGCTGGCCTACCAGCCCTTCTTCATCACGGGCGACATGGTCTCCGATGGCAAGGGCGGCAAGCTGCTGGCCGGCGGTTACGTGGACATCAACAACAAGCCCATCATCGACACGACGGTGGCGGGCAGCGAGCGCCAGTATTTCTCCGACTCGCCCGATGGCACCTCGCTGCTCACCGTTCCCAACGCCAAGGTCGATGGTGTGAAGGGCAACCCCGTGTTCGCCGTGGTGCAGTTTGAATACACCACCTGGGCCCAGGACGGCAAGACCGACATGTACGGCAAGCTGCCTTCGCCCATCGCCGTGCTCACCCTGGACCAGGATCCCAAGACCGGCAAGCTGAGCCTCGTGAAGTACCACAACGTGGACACCTCCAAGGTGTACGGCCTGTGGATCACCTGCGGCGCCAGCCTCTCGCCCTGGGGCACGCACCTGTCGAGCGAGGAGTACGAGCCCGACGCGTTCAACGCCAACAACGCGCAGCTCAAGGCTTACAGCCAGAACCTGTACGGCAGCCCCGACAAGGCCAACCCCTACCACTACGGCCACATGCCCGAAGTGACCGTGAACCCCGACGGCACGGCCTCCATCAAGAAGCACTTCTGCATGGGCCGCATTTCGCACGAGCTCGTGCAGGTCATGCCCGACCAGCGTACCGCGCTCATGGGCGATGACGCCACCAACAGCGCCTACTTCGTGTTCGTGGCCGACAAGGAGAAGGACCTGTCCTCCGGCACGCTCTACGCCGCCAAGGTGGGCGCGGGCTTCTCGATCGACCCGGCCGCGAACAGTGCCGCACCGCTCACCTGGATCAAGCTCGGCTCGGCCACCAGCGCCGAGATCGAGCAGCTCGCCAACACGCTCAAGCCCACCGACATCATGACCGTGGTGAGCAAGGATCCCGGTGACGCGAGCTACACCAAGATCGTGGCCAACGGCAAGACCGAGTGGATCAAGATCAACCCCGGCATGGACAAGGCCGCCGCCTTCCTCGAAACCCACCGCTATGCCGCCTTCAAGGGCGCCAGCATGGGCTTCACGAAGATGGAAGGCACCACCGTCAACATCAAGGACAAGATCGCCTATTCCGCGCTGCAGAACGTGCAGTCCTCGATGGTGGCGGGCAACGCCGCCAACGTGCCTGGCAATGGCGTCTCGGTGCCCAAGCAGCTGCTGGCTGGCGTGGTGATGGCGCTGAACCTCAAGGGCGGCCAGAAGGACACGGCCGGCAACGCCATCAACAGCGACTGGATGCCCGTGGACACCAAGCCCCTGCTGGCTGGCGAGGACATCGCCGCCGATGCGCTGGGCAACACCGCCAACCCGGACAAGATCGCCAACCCCGACAACCTCAAGTTCTCGGAAAAACTGCGCACGCTCTTCATCGGTGAGGACAGCAGCCAGCACGTGAACAACTTCCTGTGGGCCTACAACGTCGACACCAAGCAGCTCTCGCGCCTCATGTCGATCCCCGCGGGCGGCGAATCCACCGGCCTGCACGCCGTGGATGAAATCAACGGCTGGACCTACATCATGAGCAACTTCCAGCATGCCGGCGACTGGACCTCCATCCACAGCCTGGTCAAGGACACGCTCGACCCGCTGATCAAGGCCAACTACAAGAACAAGGCCGGCGCCGCCGTGGGCTACCTGACGGGCACGCCCTCGCAGATGCGCCTGCAGGGCTGAACGCCCCAGGCCCTTCCATAGAAAAGCGAGGTGTAAGCCTCGCTTTTTTATTGCCTGGAGCCGCTGCCCCGTCATGCAAACCCTCTGGATGGTGCTCGCTGCAGCGTTTTGGCGGCGCTTAGGCATAGCGGAGCAGCACTCGCGCCCGTAACGCCGCCGGACGCCGCTACTCCAGATTCCCACCGATCTGGCGGGCCAGGTCCTGCAGCCTGGGCAGAAACTGGGGCTCAATGGCGCTGGGCACGTGCCGAGCAAGGCTGAGGCTGGTAGTCAGGGCCGCAACCACATTGCCTGACCGATCCTTGACCGGAACCGCCAGGCCGCAGACGCCGAGCTCGAGCTGCTCGCTCGCCAGCGCGTAGCCCTGCTCCCGCGCCCGTACGATGGCCTGGCGCAGCGGACCGGCATCGGTCAGCGTGTGGGGCGTCAAACGCTCGAAGGGGGCCTGTGCGAGGTAGGCCTCCTGTGCTTCCTGCGGCAGTTGGCCCAGCAGCACATGGCCGCTCGACGTGGCATGCGCGGGCAGCCGCTCTCCAGCCACGAGGCGCCGCGACAGGGGGCTGCGCATTTCCGCACGCGCCACGTAGACCACGTCGGTCCTGTCAAGCACGGAAACGGTGCATATCTCCCCCGCCTCGCGCACGAACTGGTCCAGCAGGGGCGCCGCGATGTCCCGCAGGGTGAGGGAGCCGAGGTAAGAGTAGCCGATGTCCAGCACGGCTGGTGTGAGCGAAAACGTCCGGCCCTCGACCCGCGCATACCCCAGCGCCACCAGTGTGTGCAGCAGGCGCCGCGCTCCCGCGGGCGTCACGCCCGCGCGCTCCGCCACCTCCGACAGCGTGAGCTCGCCATGGCCCGGCCCGAAAGCCCGGATCACGGCCAGTCCGCGCGCGAAGGCCTCTACGAACATGTCGCCGCCCTTGGGTAAACCCTTGATGTCGGTCACGTTTTCTGCCCTATCATTAATTTCGATTAGCGAAATATATTTCGACTGTCGAAATTCCAAAGTTTGAAGGAATCCAGAATGCTTGAAATCACCCCGGTGAACAAAGGCTTCGTAGCAGAGATCGCCGGCATCGATCTCTGCGTCCCGCCGACCCCGGCCATCGCCGAGGGGCTGAGAGCGGCCCTCGACGAGTATGCCGTGCTCGTCATCCCCGACCAGGCATTGGACGAGGCGCAGCAGCTTCGGGTGGCCGCGCTCTTCGGGCCACTGGAGACTTCGGTGGGCGCGTCCATCTACAACGCCAAGCGACCGCGGCGGCTGGACCATGCCCAGCTTTCGGATATCTCCAACCTGGACGACTCAGGCCAGTTGCTGGAGCCCGGCGACATCCGCCGCCTGATCAACCTGAGCAACCAGCTCTGGCACACGGACAGCTCCTTCAAGGCCACGCCCGCCTACGCCTCCCTGCTCGCCGCGCAGGAGGTGGCCCCTGTGGGCGGTGCCACCGAATTCGCCGATATGCGCGCCGCCTGGGACGCCCTGGACAAGGCCACGCAGGAGCGCATTGCGCCCCTGGTCGCCGTGCACGACTATTTCTACTCGCGCAGCCTGACCGGATTCGACCTCGACGGCATCCCCACCGAGTGGCGCGAGATGCAGCCCCCCGTGCGCCAGGTACTGGTCCGCACGCACGCGCACAGCCAGCGCCGGTCCCTGTACCTCGCATCGCACATCCGCGCCATCGAAGGCATGGACGACGGTGAAAGCCGGGCGCTGGTGGACCAGCTGATGCAGTTCGCCACCCAGCCCCAGTTCCTCTACCGCCACCGCTGGCGCGTGGGCGACCTGGTCATCTGGGACAACCGCAGCACCATGCACCGGGGCACGCGCTTCGACGAGAAATACCGCCGCGCCATGCGCCGGGCCACCGTGCAGGACGCCGGGCCGACCGTGCAATGACCCCACCCAAGGAGGCTTCCATGAAATCCCTGTTCCTCACCCCGCGCAAGCTCCTTGCCTGCCTGGCCGCAGGCCTGGCCCTTGGCGCCCCCGCGCATGCAGCCTATCCCGACCGGCCCATCACCATCATCGTTCCATTTGGCGCCGGCTCTGGCACCGACATGGTCGCGCGCGGCATCGCCAAAGGCCTGACCGAAAAACTGGGCCAGCCCGTGGCGGTGGACAACAAGACGGGCGCGGGTGGCGGCATCGGTGCCTCGTTCGTTGCGCGCAGCGCGCCAGACGGCTACACGTTGCTGATGGGTACCAACGGCCCCATGGCCGCCAATGCCAGCCTCTACAGCAAGCTGCCCTACGATCCGGCCGCGGACTTCGAGCCCGTCGCGCTCATGGGCAAGCTGCCGATGATCATGATCGGCAGCAAGCAGGCGCCGGCCAAGGACCTCAAGGCGGTCATCGCGCAGGCCAAGGCCGCGCCGGGCACCCTCAACTTCGGCGCCAGCAACACCACCGCGCGGGTGTGGGTGGAGCTGCTCAAGAAGATGGCGGGCATCCAGGTCGAGACGGTGCTCTACAAGGACGTCAGCTCGATGATGACCGACCTCATCAGCGGCCGCATCCAGTACGCCTTCGAGAACGTGGGGCCGTCCCTCGCCCAGATCCACTCGGGCAAGCTGAACGCCGTGGCCGTCACGGCCGCCCAGCGGGCCTCGTTCGCGCCCGAGATCCCGGCGACCGGGGAGTACGGGCTCAACGAATACGAACTCGTGGTCTGGTACGCGATGTTCGCGCCGAAGAACACGCCCGCCGCCATCGTCCAGCGGATCAACGAGGCCGCGAACGAGGTGCTGCGCACGCCCGAGATGCAGCGGCTGGCCAAGCAGGTGGGGCTGGAGCCCGCGCCGGGCTCCGCCGAGGACTTCAAGGCCTACCAGCGCCAGGAGATCCGCAAGTGGAAGGACCTCGTGGACATGACCGGCGTGAAGATCGAGTAACCCAGGGCCTACTCCACCACCGTGAGCTTGGCCACCGACAGCGCCAGCCACTTGGTGCCGTGGCGCGGGAAGTGCACCTGGGCGCGCGCGTCATCGCCCTGCCCCTCCAGCGCCAGCACCTTGCCCTCGCCGAACTTGGTGTGGAACACCGCGATGCCCACGCGCAGGCCGTGCGAAGGCGCGCTCTTGGGCGCCGGGGCGGGTGCGCTGCTGGCAAACGCCTCGGCCTTGAAG
>JASLFM010000296.1 GCA_030150585.1 Acidovorax sp. | reverse complement strand
CGCATCGCGCAGGTCCAGCCGCGCGCAGCGCTTGCCGAGCGTGACCTCGGGCACCGTACCCGGCTCGTCCCAGCCGGGCGGGTCGATGCGCAGCACCTCGGCACCGTAGCCCGCGAGCAGGCGCGTGGCCGTGGGGCCGGCAAGGATGCGCGTGAGGTCCAGCACGCGCACGCCCCGCAGGGGCCGGTCGGGCGAAGGCTGCCATGACGCGGAGGGTGGCACGGATGGCACGGCATCCAGCCAGTGCAGCAACGGCTCCTGCTGCACGGCCCGCCCCTGGGGATGGGCAGCCCAGTCATCGAGGCTGCGCATGCGGGCCGCGCAGCCGCCGCGCGCGACGACCGCAGCTTCAAGAGCATCCGCCTCCCAGCGGGCGACAGCGCTGGCCACATCCGTGCGCTCGGCAGGCGTTCCCAGCACGGCCAGCGCCGCTGCACGGTGGTGGGGGGCATTGGTATGCAGCCGAATCCAGCCATCGGCCGCGCGGTAGTCGCCCGCCACGGCATCCCACAGCGGCGGCAGCTCCCAACCCAGGGGCTGCAACGTAGAGCCGAACCAGAGCGATGCCAGCCTGTCATCGACCCGCACCCTCGGCACCGGTAGGCCTGCAGCCCCCAGCAGTTCCGACACCGCCAGCCCCGCCACCCCCACCGAAGCCGCTGCCAGCTCCGAAACGGGAAAGACCGAGGGCAGCGCCTGCGGCCCACCCTCCACGCCCAGGCGCGCCAGCGCCGCCCGGGGGCCGCGCACAGCCTCCCACAAGGCTTGTGCGCAATGGGTGAAGACGGCTGGATGGGACACGGCGTGCTCCGCAGGTGCGAGTGGGTGAGAACGCCAGAATAGGTTTTGAAAATATATTGTCAATATTGATTATTTAAATCAACTTATTTACAGTATCCCCATGTCGCGCTACCTGACCGCTGCCGAAGCCACCGCCCTGCTGGGTGTCACCCGCCCCACGCTGTACGCCTACGTGAGCCGCGGCCTGCTGCATGCGCATCCGGGTGAAAGCGCCCGCGAGAGCCGCTACCTGCGCGCGGAGGTCGAGCAGTTCGCCCGCCAGCGCGGCCAGGGCCGCAAGCCCCGGGACGTGGCGCAGGCCACGCTGGACTGGGGGCTGCCGGTGCTGGAGTCCGCCATCACGCTCATCGAGGACGGACGGCTCTACTACCGGGGGGAAGACGCCGTGGCCTGGGCGCGCGAGCACACGCTGGAAGACACGGCCGCCCTCCTCTGGCAATGCGGCGCCGCGGCGGCCTTCCCGCCCCAAGCGGTGCCCGAACCGGGCACGCTGGCAGCGCTGCGCCCCCATTGCCTGCAGCGCACCTGCGAAGAGACGCTGTTGCCCCTGTTCACGGCAGCCACCGAGGACGGCCCCACCGCCGCTTGGCAGCAGTCCCCCGAACGCATCGCGGCCGGGTGCGGCGCGCTGCTGCGTCTACTCGCCGCCTGCCTGCTCGGCACCGCGCCCAGCGCCGAGCCCATCCACAGCCAATGCGCGCGCGCTTGGGGGCTCGATGCCGATGGTGCCCATCTGGTGCGCATGGCGCTGGTGCTGTGCGCGGACCACGAGCTCAACGCCTCGGGCTTCACCGCGCGCTGCATCGCTTCCACGGGCGCGAGCCTGCGCGCGGCCGTGGTGGGCGGCCTGGCAGCACTGACCGGGGGGCGCCACGGCGGCACTACGGCCCGCGTCGAAGCACTCTGGGATGAACTCGGCGAGGCAGCCGCGCCCGAGCGGCTGCGCCAGCGACTGGCGCGGGGCGAGCAGTTGCCGGGCTTCGGCCACCACCTCTACCCGCATGGCGACGTGCGCGCCGCCGCGCTGCTGGCAGCAGTCGCGCCGCGGCATCCCGCCTCGGCGGCGCTCGCTCAGGAGGTGCTCGCCTTGACCGGGCAGCATCCGTCGGTCGATTTCGCGCTGGTGGCGCTGCGCCGCCATCTCGGCCTGCCGCGGGGCGGCGCCTTCGGCCTGTTCGCGCTCGGGCGCTGCTCGGGCTGGCTGGCGCAAGCGCTGGAGCAGCGCGCGGGGCACCAGATCATCCGCCCGCGCGCCGCCTACACCGGGCCACGGCCCGAACCGGTTGCCGCAGCCGCTCAACCCATGCGATAATCGAGAGCTTTTTGCGGAAAGTACACCGGACTGGCTGGTGCGGCTCCCGCTGACTTAGAAAGAAGGCTATGAAAGAAGGCATCCACCCCAATTACCGCGAAGTGCTGTTCGTTGACCTGTCCAACGGCTTCAAGTTCGTGACTCGCTCCTGCGTGAACACCAAGGAAACCGACACCTTCGAAGGCAAGGAATATCCGCTGTTCAAGCTGGACACCTCCAGCGAATCGCACCCCTTCTACACCGGCACGCAGAAGTCCGTGGACAACATGGGCGGCCGCGTGGAGCGTTTCCGCAACCGCTTCGGCAAGAAGTAATACCTACCTCGTCCGGCGGAGCTTCCGCCCGCGGAAAATCAGGGCAGCCCGGGCCACCGCGCTGCCCTTTTTCATCCACCACCGAACGCTACCCGCGTGAACCAGCCCACCCCCGCCATCGTTACCCAGAGCGCCGTGCGTCCCCTGCCCCGCTGGACGCTGCTGCTGCTGTGCCTGGCCTACGTAGTGCCCGGCTACGTGGGACGGGATCCGTGGAAGAACGCCGACCTCACGGCCTTCGGCTACATGCTGGAGATCGCGCACGGCCACACGCCCTGGATCTCGCCGCTGCTAGGCGGCATGGCGCCCGAGACCGATGGCCCGCTGCCCTACTGGCTCGGCGCCCTGGCGTTGCACTGGGCGCCGGCAGGGCTCGCGCCTGAGCTCGCCGCGCGCCTGCCCTTCATGGCGCTGCTCGTGCTGACGCTGATCGCCACCTGGTACGGCGTGTACTACCTCGCGCGCAGCCCCGGCGCCCAGCCCGTGGCCTTCGCCTTCGGCGGCGAGGCCCGGCCCACCGACTATGCGCGCGCTATGGCCGATGGCGGGTTGCTCGCGCTCATTGCCTGCCTGGGGCTGGCCCAGCTCTCGCACGAGATCACGAGCTACCTCACCCAGCTCGGCTTCACCACGCTCGTCTTCTTCGCTGCAGCCGCCATGCCCTACCGCACCTGGGCGCCCGCTATCGCCATGCCTCTGGGCCTGGGCGGGCTGGTGCTGGGCGGCGCGCCCACGCTGGCCACGCTGTTCGGCCTGGGCAGCGCGGCCCTCGCGCTATACGCCCCCGCCGGCACGGCCGACCGGCGGCGCACCTGGGCGCTGGCCTGGCTCGCGGCCGTGCTGGCCAGCGCCGTGCTGGGCTGGGCCATGGACCTGTGGGAGTGGCGTATCGAGGCCCCCGTGGAATTCGGCGCCTACGGCGCGAGCATGGTGCGCCTGCTCATCTGGTTCGGCTGGCCCGCATGGCCCCTGGCGCTGTGGACGCTGTGGCGCTGGCGCCACCAGATCGCCAGCCGCCAGGGCCACCGCCACCTGCTGCTGCCGCTGTGGTTCGTGCTCGTGACGCTGGGCGCCACTTTCACCACCCAGCCCGCCGACCGTGCGCTGCTGCTGGGCCTGCCGGCCCTGGCCACGCTCGCCGCATTCGCGCTGCCCACGCTGGGGCGCAGCATCGCCGCGCTGATCGACTGGTTCACGCTGCTGTTCTTCAGCATCCTGGCCATCACGATCTGGGTGATCTGGCTGTCGCTGCAGACAGGTGTCCCCCCCCAGCCCGCAGCCAACATCGCGCGGCTAGCGCCCGGCTTCGTGCCGCAGTTTTCAGCCGTGGCGCTGGCCGCGGCGCTGGCGGCCACGGCGGCCTGGTGCGCACTGGTGTGGTGGCGCGCCTCGCGCAACCGCGCCGCCATCTGGAAAAGCCTGGTGCTGCCCGCCAGC
>JASLFM010000244.1 GCA_030150585.1 Acidovorax sp. | reverse complement strand
GATGCCGCCCGCCGGGCCCGAGAGGATCGCGTCCTTGCCCTGGAAGCGGTGCGCGTCGGTGAGCCCGCCCGAGGACTGCATGAAGAACAGGCGCACGCCCGGCATCTCGGCCGCCACCTGGTCCACGTAGCGGCGCAGGATGGGCGAGAGGTAAGCGTCCACCACCGTGGTATCGCCCCGGCTCACGAACTTCATCATGGGGCTGGTGGCGTGTGAGGTGCTGATCTGCGTGAAGCCCGCGTCGCGCGCCAGCCGCGCGGCAGCCTGCTCATGCGCCGTGTACCGCCAGCCGTGCATGAACACGATGGCCACGCTGCGCAGGCCCGCGTCGTAGGCGGCCCAGAGGCGCTCCTTGAGGTGGGCCTCATCCAGCGGTTCCAGCACCTCGCCCTGCGCCCCCACGCGCTCCTGCGCCTCGATCACGCGCTCGTAGAGCAGCTCAGGCAGCTGGATGTGGCGGTCGAACAGGCGCGGCCGGTTCTGGTAGGCGATGCGCAGCGCATCGCGGAAGCCGCGCGTGGTGACGAGCAGCGTGGGTTCGCCCTTGCGTTCGAGCAGCGCATTGGTGGCCACCGTGGTGCCCATCTTCACGCACTCGACGAGATCGGGCGTAACGGGCGTGCCCGGCGGCAGGCCCAGCAGGTGACGGATACCAGCCACGGCTGCGTCGCGGTACTGCTCGGGGTTCTCGGAGAGCAGCTTGTGCGTGACGAGGCTTCCGTCGGGGCGGCGGCCCACGATGTCGGTGAAGGTACCGCCGCGGTCGATCCAAAACTGCCAACGCGAAGAGGATATGGGTGCCATGGGAGGATGGTTTGCTATGTTGAAGATAGCTTTCAGCGCTTGTGGATAAAGCGCCAGAGCCTGGAATCATGCAAGCGATGTCAAAGCGACGCGGCAGCGCGCGCCGCCTGGTCGTACATGCCCGAAAGCACGCGCAGCAGGCGCGCCAGTTCGCCGATATCGCGGTTGAGCGCATCGTCGGCCTGCAGCGCGTCGATAAGGCAGTTCTCGCGGATCGCGCGGTAGCGCTGCACGTGGGCGCGTCCTGCCTCGGTGGCCGCATAGGTCACCTCCTTGCCATTCTTGCGCGAGGCCACCACACCCAGGCCCTGCAGCTTCTTGAGCGAGTAGTTCACCAGGTGCGTGTCCTCCACATTCATGATGAAGCAGATGTCGGCCAGGCGCTTGTCCCGCGCGCGGTGCGTGACGTGGTGCAGCACCACCACATCCAGTGGCGTGAGGTCGCGCAGCCCCGCAGCCGCCATGCAATGCACGATCCAGCGGTGGAACGCGTTGCCGGCCACTATGAGGCCGAACTCGAACTCGCTCATCTCCGCGCTGCGGGTGGACACCAGGTGGGCGGACGAGACGATGGGCTCCGCCTCGGGACGGGCGCGTGACGCAGGCTTCATGGTCGCAAAGCTCCACAGTTACGTGGCTGGCACGGGATATGCAAGTCACGATTGCGAATGATTGTAGAGACGACACAGATAATTTGTTGACATTTTGTCGGCATCAAGGGAATTACCTAAGCCGTGGCGTCGACAGCTTCCGCTACAGTGATTCGCGTTGTTTTCGAGCCATTTCCTCCATCCCTACCCTTGCGGAGCACCACAATGAAGCGTCGATCCCTCCCTGCCACCGCCCTGGGCCTGGGCCTGGCCCTGGCCTGCGTCCTGCCCCTGGCCGCCGCGCAGGCCCAGACCAAGTGGGACCTGGCAGCTGCCTACCCTGCAACGAACTTTCATACAGAGAACCTGGCCCAGTTCGTGAGCGATGTGGACAAGGCCACGGGCGGCAAGCTCAAGATCACGCTGCATGCCAACGCGGCCCTGTTCAAGGCCCCCGAGATCAAGCGCGCCGTGCAAGGTGGCCAGGCGCAGATGGGCGAGATCCTGCTGGCCAACTTCCAGAACGAATGGCAGATCTTCGGCGTGGATGGCCAACCTTTCCTGGCCACGAGCTACGCCGACTCCAAGAAGCTCTACCAGGCGCAGAAGCCCTTCCTGGAGAAGAAGCTGGCCGAGCAGGGCATGGCGCTTCTGTACGCCGTGGCGTGGCCGCCGCAGGGCATCTACACCAAGAAGCCCATCAACAGCGCGGCCGACCTCAAGGGCATCAAGTGGCGTGCCTACAGCCCCGCCACGGCGCGCATCGCCGAGTTGGTGGGCGCGCAGCCCGTGACGGTGCAGGCCGCGGAGTTCTCGCAGGCCCTGGCCACGGGGGTGGTCGAGTCGACCATGACCTCGGGCGCCACGGGCGTGGACAGCAAGCTCTACGAACAGCTCAAGTACTACTACGACACCCAGGCCTGGCTGCCCAAGAACGCGCTGATCGTGAACAAGAAGGCCTTCGACGCGCTCGACAAGCCCACACAGGATGCCCTGCGCAAGGCCGCCGCCGACGCCGAGGCGCGCGGCTGGGCCGCGAGCGAAAAGGTCAATGCGGACACGCTGGCCAAGCTCAAGGCCGAGGGCATGCAGGTGCTCCCGCCCTCGCCCCAGCTCAAGGCCGATCTGGCC
>JASLFM010000226.1 GCA_030150585.1 Acidovorax sp. | reverse complement strand
CCCTAAAAATGCTGCGCTGCAGCGAAAGCTGGCTGAAGGACAGCGGTTTCTACAGTGGCCCCATCGTCACTTCGATGTGTGGAGACCGCACCATGAAAATCCGCCTGACCCTGATCGCCGCCGCCCTGGCCGCGGCCGGCGTACTGCCCGCCCGCGCGGCCGATGCCAACACCCTCACCATCATGGTGGGCGGCATCAACAAGATCATCTACCTGCCCGCCAAGCTCACCGAGGCGCTGGGCTACTTCAAGGACGAGGGCCTGAACGTGGAACTGCAGTCGCAGCCCGCGGGCGTGGATGCCGAGAATCAGCTCATCGCGGGCGCGGTGCAGGGCGTGGTGGGCTTCTACGACCACACGATCGACCTGCAGGCCAAGGGCAAGGAGATCGAGGCCATCGCCGTGTTCTGCAAGGTGCCGGGCGAGGTGGAGCTGGTGTCCGCCAAGGCCGCCGCTGCCGGCTTCAAGACCATGGCCGACGCCAAGGGCGGTAAGACGCTGGGCGTGACCGGCCTGGGCTCGTCCACCGACTTCCTCACGCGCTACCTGGCCGACCGCGCCGGCGTGGCGTCGAAGGAGTACTCGCTGCTGCCCGTGGGCGCGGGTAACACCTTCATCGCCGCGATGAAGCAGGACCGCATCCAGGCCGGCATGACGACCGAGCCCACCGTGTCGCAAATGGTCAAGAGCGGCGACGCCAAGGTGCTCGTGGACCTGCGCACCGAGGACGGCACGCGCGCCGCGCTCGGCGGCCTGTACCCCGCCGCGAGCCTGTACGTGCAGAACACCTGGGCCGAAGCGCACAAGCCCGAGGCCGGCAAGCTCGCGCGCGCCTTCGCGCGCACCATGCAGTACATCCACACGCACAGCGCCGAGGAAATCGCCGAGAAGGTGCCGCGCGACTACTACGGCAACGACAAGGCGCTCTACGTCGAGGCGCTGCGCGCATCGCTGCCCATGTTCACCCAGGACGCCAAGATGCCTGCGGGTGGCCCCGAGACGGTGCTCAAGGTGCTGGCCACCTACAAGCCCCAGGTGCGCAGCAAGAACATCGACCTCGCCAAGACCTACACCAACGCCTTCCTGGCCGGAGCCAAGTGATGAACCTCGCTACCTCCACCACCGCCGCCCGCGAGCGCCCGGCCGCCGTCGACACGGGCACGGGCACGGGCGATGTGCCCGCCATCGAGTTCAACGACGTCTCGCTGCGCTTCATCTCGCAGGACGGCAACGCCACCGTGGCCCTGCGCAACTTCAGCATGCGTGTGGCGCGCGGCGAGTTCGTCGCCATCGTCGGGCCCACAGGCTGCGGCAAGTCCACCACGCTCAACATGATCACGGGCCTGCTGCGCCCCACCGTGGGCCAGGTGCGCGTGATGGGCCAGCCCGTGGAGGGGATCGACCCGCGCATCGGCTTCGTGTTCCAGGCCGACGCGGTGTTCCCTTGGCGCAGCGTGCTGGACAACGTGGCCGCGGGCCCGCTGTTCCGCGGCATGCCCAAGGCCCAGGCCCTGGAGCTTGCGCAGCAATGGATCCACCGCGTGGGCCTGGGCAAGTTCGGCAAGCACTACCCGCACCAGCTCTCGGGCGGCATGCGCAAGCGCGTGGCGCTGGCGCAGACCTTCATCAACAGCCCCGAGATCCTGCTGATGGACGAGCCCTTCTCCGCGCTCGACATGCAGACCCGCACGCTCATGCAGGACGAGCTGCTCCAGCTCTGGTCCGGCACGGGCGGCTCGGTGGTGTTCGTCACGCACGACCTGGAAGAGGCCATCGCGCTGGCCGACCGCGTGTTCGTGCTCTCGGCACGCCCCGCGCAGCTCAAGCGCGTGTACGACATCGATTTGCCGCGTCCGCGCGTGATGTCCGAGGTGCGCTACGACCCGCATTTCATCGAGCTTTCCAAGCACATCTGGGACGACCTGCGCGAAGAGGTCGTCATCCAGTGACCGTCCACCGCAAGAGAACCGCCATGACCACCCTCGCCTCCCAACCCGCCGCCGCAACCCTGCCCGCCGCGCTCAGCAACGAAGCTCTGGCGCGTGAATCCGAGATCGCGCAGGCCGCCATCCGGCGCCGCCGCCACCTCATCATCGGCCTGCGCCTCGCGGTGTTGGTGGCCGTGCTCGGCGGCTGGGAGCTCGCCGCGCGCCTGAAGTGGATCGACCCCTTCTTCTACTCCCAGCCCAGCCTGATCTGGGCCCAGATCGTCGAATGGATGACCGAGGGCACCTCGCAAGGCCCGCTGTGGCAGCAGGTGCTGGTCACGCTGGAGGAGACGGTGCTCGGCTTCCTGATTGGCGCCGTGGCCGGCGTGGTCTGCGGCATCCTGCTCGGGCGCAACAAGCTGCTGTCTGACGTGTTCAGCCTCTACATCCAGATCGCCAACTCCATCCCGCGCGTGGTGCTGGGCTCGGTGTTCGTGATCGCGCTGGGGCTGGGCATGGCTTCCAAGGTGGCGCTGGCCGTGGTGATGGTGTTCTTCGTCGTGTTCGGCAACGCCTTCCAAGGCGTGCGCGAGGCCGACAAGTACATGATCGCCAACGCGCAGATCCTCGGCGCCTCGCCGCGCCAGCTC
>JASLFM010000138.1 GCA_030150585.1 Acidovorax sp. | reverse complement strand
TGGCGCGCGAGCGCGAGGTTGATCGCGGCCACGAGCAGGATGGACCCCGGGTAGGCGGGCAGGCGCGAGAGCACAGCGCCCACGGGGCGCGGCAGCGTGAAGGGAGCGGGGATAGAGGCATTCATGGCAGAGCGACGAAGCGCAGCACGGTGAAGAAGTGGCAGGCGCTGCCACCCAGGACGAACAGATGCCACCAGCCGTGGCCGTGGCGCACGCGGTGGTCGGTGGCGTAGAAGGCGATGCCCACGGTGTAGCAGGCGCCGCCTGCGAGCAGCCAGGCGAAGCCCGCGGGCCCGAGCGCACGCCACAGCGGCACCACGGCCACGAGCGCGAGCCAGCCCATGGCCACGTAAAGCAGGAGCGAGAGCCGGCGCGCGCCGCGCGCGAGCCACACCTCCTGCGCAATGCCCAGCAGCGCGAGCCCCCACACCACGCCCAGCAGCGACCAGCCCCAGGCGCCGCGCAGCGACACGAGCGCGAACGGCGTGTAGCTGCCCGCGATGAGCAGGTAGATGCTGCAGTGGTCGAGCTTGCGCAGCACGGCCTTGGCCCGCCCGCGCACGCTGTGGTAGGCCGTGGAGGCCGCGTAGAGCGCCACCAGCATGGCGCCGTAGACGCTGAAGGCGACGATCTTCCAGGGGTCCGCCAGCTGCGCGGCCAGCGCCACGAGCACGGCCGTGCCCACCACGGCAAGCAGGGCGCCCACCAGATGGCTGATGCTGTTGAAGCGCTCGCCGGCGTACATGTCAGTTGCCCATAGCGCTTCGCGCCACCCGCAGCCCATGAAACTGGCACGCCCCAAGCGCGGGCAGCCGAGCAAGGGCCGCCCCGCAGCGAGGGCTGCGTCCCCCTCCCGTAGCGCGCAGCGCGTAGAGAGAGAGGGAAGGCGCGAAGCGACTCAGGGGGTGTTTCATCTCAAGCCCGGGCCTGCGCGCCGGGCAGCACCTGCTCCAGCCCCGGCAGGCCATGCCAGTAACCATTGCACGGATCGCTGTGCATGAAGGGCCGCATGCGGTCGAGCGCGCCCGGCTGCGGCGCGCGGCGCGCCGCGTCGAACGCGGCGATGACCTGCTCCATGTGCTGCGACTGCGGGGACAGGCGCACCAGGTCCACGCCCAGCATGTGCAGCGCGGGCATTTCGTCCACGAGGTTGTAGACGCGCGCCGACTGGGTCTGCGTGCCGTTGAGCACCAGAAAGGCCTCGCTCTCGCGCGTGGACAGCAGCAGGCCGTCGGGGTGGTCCAGGCAGCTGAAGCCGCAGTCGTCCTTGGGCAGGTTGCGGTGGCGCGCCGTGAAGCAGCGCGCCGAAAAGGCGAGCGGCAGGCGGCCGTAGGCGAACACCTCGGTCTCCAGCCCCACGGGCCGCTGGGCCAGCAGCGCGGCGAGGTCGGCGCGCCGCATCTCCAGCGGCATGACCCAGCGGCTCGCGCCGAGCTGGGCCATCCACGCGAGCGACGCGGCGTTGTACAGATTGAGCTGCGGACCCGCCACGAAGGGCTGCCGGCCCGCCAGACCGTGCACGGCGCCCATGTCGCCCGCCTCGACGAGGAATTCCCCGTTCTCCACGATGCGCCGCATCTGCGCCACTTCGGACGTGGACTCGAGCAGCACCTGGGTGGACAGCACCGCCTGCTTGCCCGCGCCGCGCAGCATGCGCGCAATGGCCAGCCAGTCGGCCGGACGCAGCGCGTGGCGGCGCGAGCACACGGTCTCGCCAAGGTAGACGACGTCAAGCGGCGTGGCGGCCATGGCCTCGTAGAAGGCGTACACGGTGTCGCGCGGCCAGTAGTACAGCAGCGGGCCGAGGGCGAGTTTCATGGGGCGTCTCTCCGTCACTTCCAGGGGCGGTGGTAGGCCCCGAGCGTGTGTTGCTGGCCCTCGGCCAGGCCGTCGAGCCGGGCCATCCACTGGGTCTTGGGGCTGTAGCGGTGCGGCAGGGCTATGCAGTGGTCGATGGCCTCGCGCCACACGCGCGTGACCTGGGCGACGTAGGCCGGGCTGCGCTGGCGGCCCTCGATCTTCACGGCGCGCACACCCATCTTCACGAGCTGGGGCAGCAGCTCCAGCGTGTTGAGGCTCGTGGGCTCTTCGAGCGCGTAGTAGCTGTGCTCGTCCCCCACGTCGAAGCGGCCCTTGCACAGCGTGGGGTAGCCCGCGCTCTCGCCGCCCGCATAGCGGTCGATGAGCACGCCGCCCAGCCGGGACTCCAGCCCCTGGGGCGTCTCCTGCCAGCGCACGGCCTTGGCCGGTGAACACACGCCGTGCGTGTTGGGCGACTCGCCCGTGGCGTACGACGAGAGCGCACAGCGCCCCTCGACCATCACGCACAGGCTGCCGAAGCCGAAGACCTCGATCTCCACGGACGTGCGCTGCACCACCTGGCGCACCTGCTCCAGCGAGAGCACACGCGGCAGCACGGCGCGCTGGACGCCGAACTGCGCCTGGTAGAAGTTGATGGCCTCGTGGTTGGTGGCCGACCCCTGCACCGACAGGTGCAGGCGCAGGCCCGGGTGCTGGCGCGCGGCGTACTGCATGAGACCGGGGTCGGCCAGGATCACGGCATCCACGCCCCAGTGGGCCGCGCGGTCCAGCGCCGCGCGCCAGGGCGCGGGGTTGGCGGCCTGCGGGTAGGTATTGAGCGCGAGCAGCACCTTGCTCCCGCGCGCATGGGCGTAGGCGATGCCGCTCTGGATCGCGGCCTCGTCGAAGTTCAGCCCCGCAAAATTGCGCGCGTTGGTCGCGTCGCGCAGGCCCAGGTAGACGCAGTCCGCGCCCTCGTCCACCGCGGCCTTGAGCGCGGGCAGGCTGCCAGCGGGGCAGACCAGCTCGGGGGCGCGCAGGGCGGTGCCGGGGCCGGGCCCCTCCACGGTGGCGGCGTCGATGGTGCTCGCTTCGTCGGTCACACAATGTCCTTGCAATCCAGCGGCACACAACGCCGCATGGCCGGGCATCTTGCGGCGTGTGCGCAGCGACGCCGCTGATCTTTATCAACGCCACGGCACAATGCCGGAGGAAATCGCTCGGCTTTGATCCATCCCTCCATGAACAAGAATCTGTGGCTGCTGTCCCTGTGCCAGGGACTTTTCCTGACCAACAACGTGGTCTTCATCGCGATCAACGGCCTCGTGGGCCTGCAGCTCGCGCCCTACGGCTGGATGGCCACGCTGCCCGTGATGGGCTATGTGGTGGGCGGCGCGCTGTCCACGGGGCTGGTGGCGCGCACGCAGCGGCGCTGGGGGCGGCAGGCGTCGTTCCAGATCGGCCTGGCCGTGGCCGTGGGCTCCGCCCTGCTGTGCGCCGCGGCGGCCTTCATGGGCCAGTTCTGGCTGCTGTGCGCGGCCACCGTGGTGGCGGGCTACTACAGCGCCAACGGCCAGCTCTACCGCTTCGCGGCGGCCGAGCTCGCGGCCCCGGCGTTCCGCGAGAAGGCCGTGTCCCTGGTGCTCGCGGGCGGGCTGCTGGGCGCCGTGGCGGGGCCTAATCTGGCCAACCACACGCGCAACCTGTTCAGCGTGCCGTTCGCGGGCGCCTACGTGGCGCTCGTGGCGGTGGCGCTGGTGTCCATGGCCTGCATGGCGGGCATCCGTTTCGAGGCGCTGTCCCCGGCGCAGGGTTCGGCCCAGCCGCGGGGCCGCTCGGTGCCCGAGCTGATGCGCGAGCCGGCCTTCTTCGTGGCCACGCTCGGCGCGGCGCTGGGCTACGGGGTGATGAACCTGCTCATGGCGGCCACGCCGCTGGCCATGCAGGTGTGCGGCTACGGCTTTGGCGACGCGGCCTTCGTGCTCGAATGGCACGTGATCGGCATGTTCGCGCCGGGCTTCTTCACAGGGCACCTCATCAAGCGCTTCGGGGTGCTGCGCATCATGGGCGCGGGCGTGGTGCTCAACGCGGCCTGCGTGGCCGTGGCGCTGTCGGGCGTGGAGCTGGAGCGCTTCGTGGCCGCGCTGTTCCTGCTCGGCGTGGGCTGGAACTTCCTCTTCACGGGCAGCACCACGCTGGCGCTGCAAACCTACCGCCCCGAGGAGAAGGACCGCGCCCAGGCCGCGATCAACTTCTGCGTGTTCGCCACCATGGCGCTGACCTCGTTCGCCTCGGGCGCGCTGGTCACCACGCAGGGCTGGACGCTGCTGAATTGGGGTTCGCTGCTGCCGATAGGCATCACGGGCCTGGGCCTGATGTGGCTTGCGCTGCGCCGGAGCCAGCCGCTGGCCGGTTAACGGCCGTCAGGCCCGGCGCGCCTGCGGCGCCGCGGCTGCCGGGCACTGCACGGCCAGCCATTGGCGCAGCATCTCGAACACCGGGTCGGCCAGTTCCTCGCTCTCGTTGAAGAGTTCGTGGTACAGGGGCTCGAAGCAGTGCGCCCGCACGCAGGCCCGTGGCGCCGCGGCCGCGAAGGCGCGGCTGCCCGCAGGGTTCACGAGGCGGTCCGCGCCGGCCCACAGGAGCAGCGTGGGTACCGTCCAGCCCGGCGCCTGCGCCACGGTGGCGGGGCCGCTCTCGGCGATGAAGCGCGCGAGCCGCGCGCTGATGCGGTCGTGGCACAGCGGGTCGGCCCGGTAGGCCCGCGGCACGGCCGGGTCGTGCGAGAGGTACTGTGCGTCGAGCCCGTTGCCCACGCGCAGGTTGGGTGCGATGCGCGGCAGCGTGGCCACCAGGAGCTTCTGCACCGCGTTCAGGCCCGCGTCGAGCGCGGGCGAAGAAAGCACCAGCGCATCGACGGGCCGCAGCGCCTGGGCCACGAAGCGTGCCGCCACGAGTCCCCCCATGCTGTGGCCCAGCAGCACCAGCGGCTGGCCGGCAGGCATGCGCGCCCGCGTGGCGTCCACGAGATCGGCCAGATCGTCGAGCAGGCGCGTGTCGGAGGTAAGACCGCCACGCGGCCCGCCCGATTCGCCGTGGCCGTACTGGTCGTAGCCGCGCACCGCGTAGCCCCACCCGTTGAGCCGGCGCGCGAGCGGGTCGTAGCGGCCCACGTGTTCGCCCAGGCCGTGCACGATGAGCACGGTGGCACGCCCCCCCCCGGCAAGGGGCCAGTCCTGCACGGCAAGGTTTTCACCGTCGCTGGCGGTGAAGGTGGTCAGCGTGGTGGCAAGCGCGTCGGTCATGCTGCAGGCAGCGCCGCGATGACCTGGGCCACGGCGGCCGTGAGCTTCTTGGCGTAGGGCACGTGCAGGAATTCGTTGGGGCCATGGGCATTGCTCTTGGGGCCCAGCACGCCGCAGACCATCATTTGCGCCTTGGGGAAGCCCCGGCTCAGCATGTTCATGAGCGGGATGGTGCCGCCCTGGCCGATGTAGCCGCAAGGCGCGCCGAAGTGGGCCTGGCTCGCGGCGTTGAGCGCGCCCTCGAACCATGGGGCCACATCGGGCGCGTTCCAGCCGCTGGCCGCGCCGCTGGACTCGAACGTGACCCGGGCCTGGTAGGGCGCGTTGTCTTCGAGCAGCGCCTTCATTTCCTGCACGCACTGCGCGGCGTCCACCAGGGGCGGCAGGCGCAGGCTGAGCTTGAAGGCCGTGTAGGGCCGCAGCACGTTGCCCGCGTTCTGCAGCGTGGGAAAGCCTTCGGCACCCGTGACGCTGAGCGTGGGCTCCCAGGTGCGGCGGATCAGCGCCTCGGTCGGATCGGTGGTGGTGGGCAGGGCGAAGACCGTGGAGCCACCGCAGTCATGGTGCGCCCACGGGAAGCGCCGGTACACCTCCTCGCCGAGGATGGCGGCCGTGGCACGTGCCTGGGCCATGCGTTCGGGCGGCACCTCGCAATGGAAGCTCGCGGGCAGCAGGCGGCCCGTCTTGCTGTCCTCCAGCCGGTCGAGCACCTGGCGCATGATGCGGAACGACGAGGGCACGAGGCCCGAGGAATCGCCGGAGTGCACGCCTTCGGTGAGGATCTCCACCTTCAGCGTGCCGCTGGCCATGCCGCGCAGGCTGGTGGTGAGCCAGAGCTGGTCGTAGTTGCCCGCGCCGCTGTCCAGGCAGATCACGAGGGCCACGTCGCCCAGGCGGGTGCGCAGCGCGTCGATGTAGGGCAGCAGGTCGCCCGAGCCGCTCTCCTCGCAGGTTTCGATGAGGCCCACGATGCGCGGGTGCGGCACGCCCTGGCGCTGGAGCTCCTGCACGGCGGCGATGCTGGCGTACACCGCGTAGCCGTCGTCGGCACCGCCACGGCCGTAGAGCTTGCCGTCTTCATATTTAGGCGTCCACGGGCCCAGGTCCTTGCGCCAGCCTTCGAACTCGGGCTGCTTGTCGAGGTGGCCGTACATGAGCACCGTCTGCGTGGATTGCGCCTGGGTGGCCGCCACCTCGAAGAACAGCACCGGCGTGCGGCCCGGCAAGCGCACGATCTCGAGCGTGAGGCCCGCCACCTTCTGCGATTCGACCCAATCGGCGGCATTGCGCAGCACCGTGTCGAGCAGGCCCTGCGCGGCCCAGTCGGGCGCGAACATGGGCGACTTGGCGGGGATGCGGATGTAGTCGGTCAGCTGGGGCAGGATGCTGTCGTCCCAGGTGCGGCCGACCTGTTCGAGCGCCTCGGCGCTCTGGAGCACGGGGGAGGGAATGCGGGCGTTCATGGGCAGGGTCCTCGGGCGGGTGGATCGGTGGAGCGCGGCGATGCCCCGGATCAGAGCATCGACGACGGGAAGGTCTCGGGATTGTCCCGCAGCGAGGGGCGCGACGCCAGCCGCCGCAGATCGGCCACGGCCTCAACGCGGTTGCGGCCGTTCTGCTTGGCCCGGTACATGGCGCGGTCGGCGGCGTCGATGAGCATGTCCCAGCTGTCGCCGCTCTCCAGGCGCCCGCCGAAGACGCCGATGCTCACCGTGACCGACAGCGCCTTGCCGTCCCAGTGGCAGGGCGACTGCTCCACGCTGCGGCAAAGCTGGCGGGCGAGTTCCATGGCGCCTTTGAGGCCGGTGTCGGGCAGCAGCACGAGGAACTCCTCGCCGCCGTAGCGGCCCACCATGTCCTGGGTGCGCACGCGCTCGCGCAGCACGTCCACCACGTGGCACAGCACCTGGTCGCCTGCCAGATGGCCGTGCTCGTCGTTGACCCGCTTGAAGTGGTCGATGTCCACCATCATGAGCGCGATAGGCTCGCGCATGCGCGTGGCGCGCGCCACGTCACGGTCGAGCGCAAGAATGATGGAGCGGCGGTTGGCCACGCCCGTGAGCGGGTCCATGGCCGCCATGCGGCGGTTGCCGTCGTCGAGCCGGTCCTTGGACATGAAGACGAAGCCCAGCGATGCCGTGAGTACCGTCACGAACGAACCGAGGAAGGTCAGGCTCTGCACCGTTCCGCTCTGCAGCAGCTGCGCAGGCTGGTCCGGGCCCCACAGCGCCGCGGCTACACGCACGGCCAGCACGAGGGCCTGCGCTGCCAGGCCCGCCATGAGCAACACCGCGCCGCGTCCCGGCGAGGGGTGCTCGGGCGAGCGCAGCGCCCACAGCAGCAGGCCGATCTGGAGCACGTAGATCGCGCAGCTCACCGCCACGCGCGCAGCGTACCGGTCGAGCAGAAAAGGAAACACCAGGGCCAGGAACGCAACCGGCACACCCATCCGCCAACGCGGCCAGGGCCGGCCCTGGAACTGGTGCACGGCCGCGAGCAGGGCCGCCAGCGTGCCAGCGATCAGCACGTTGGCCGCCACGACGGACAGCAGGTCCGGAATGCGCCCCCGCAGGCTCAGCAGCACGTAGGCCACCGAATGCATCAGCAGGCCCGCAGCCCAGCAGCCCATGCCGTCGCGGCGCTGGCCCCAGCCTACGACGGCCAGCGCCCCCGCCATGACCACCGAGCACGCGACGATCATCAGAAGCATGGTTGGGACATCAGCATGCATGGGGCTACACCACGGCAAAGGTCAGTCTGGTAACCAGTATGCCCGAGCGGCCAGAGCACGCCAGCATTTTTTATTGGCGCGCCGGCCGGCGCCTAGAAGCTCTCCCAGTCGCCGGCTTCCACTGCCGCAGGCTGGGGTGCGGGCGCCGGAGCGCGGGCAATGGCAGGGGTGGCCGCGGGGCGGGGAGTGGCCGGCGGGGCCGCCTTGGCGGGCTTCGGCGCGGGTGCAAGCCGGGCATGGGACGGCGCCACGGCCACGGTGCGAGCGCCTGTGTCGAGGCGGAAAACGGCTACGGCCTGCAGCAGTTCCTGCGCCTGCGTCCGAAGGCTGTCGGCCGCGGCCGCGCTCTCCTCCACCAGCGCCGCGTTCTGCTGCGTCGCCTGGTCCATCTGCGTCACCGCCTCGCCCACCTGCGCCACGCCGCTGGCCTGCTCGCCGCTGGCCGCGCTGATCTCGCCCATGATGTCCGTCAC
>JASLFM010000123.1 GCA_030150585.1 Acidovorax sp. | reverse complement strand
GTGTTCATCTCAATGAAGTAGAACTCGCCGTTTTCGTAGAGAAATTCGAAGGTGCCCGCACCGCGGTAACCCATCTTCTTGCAGGCCGCCACGCAACGCTCGCCAATGCGCTCGATGAGCTTGCGCGGAATGCCCGGGGCCGGAGCCTCCTCGATCACCTTCTGGTGGCGACGCTGCATGGAGCAGTCCCGCCCGCCCAGGTAGACGGCGTTCTTGAACTTGTCGGCCAGCACCTGGATCTCAATGTGGCGCGGGTTCTGGAGGTACTTCTCCATGTACACGGCAGGATTGCCGAATGCAGCACCTGCTTCGGCCTTGGTCATCTGCACGGCATTCACCAGCGCAGCCTCGGTGTGCACCACGCGCATGCCACGGCCACCGCCGCCGCCCGCGGCCTTGATGATCACGGGATAGCCGATCGACTTGGCGATGCGGCGGATCTGCACGGGGTCGTCGGGCAATTCACCCTCGGAGCCCGGCACGCAGGGCACGCCGGCGCGGATCATGGCCTGCTTGGCCGAGACCTTGTCCCCCATGGTGCGAATGGATTCGGGCGTGGGACCAATGAACTGGAAACCACTCTTTTCCACACGCTCGGCAAAGTCGGCGTTCTCGGCCAAGAAGCCATAGCCAGGGTGGATCGCCTCGGCATCGGTCACCTCGGCCGCAGAAATGATGGCCGGCATATTGAGATACGACAGCGGCGAGGGTGCGGGGCCAATGCAAACTGCCTCTTCGGCCAGCTTGACGTACTTGGCATCGCGGTCAGCCTCGGAGTAGACCATCACGGCCTTCACCCCCAGCTCACGGCAGGCGCGCTGGATTCGCAGAGCGATCTCGCCGCGGTTTGCGACCAGGATTTTCTTGAACATTTGAGTCCTTGCTGCCCCTCAGGGCGCCATGACAGCGCCAGCCCTGCAGCGCGAACGCCAGGGCATGCGGGAGCCAGTCATTGTGAACATGCCGCGAAGGCCGCCTTATTCGATCACGAACAATGGCTGGCCATACTCCACGGCCTGGCCGTTCTCGCCCAGAATACGGGTGACCGTACCGGACTTGTCAGCCTCGATTTCGTTGAGGATCTTCATGGCCTCAATGATGCAGATGGTGTCGCCTTCCTTGACCTGGGCACCGACCTCCACGAAGGGCTTGGCGCCAGGGCTGGCAGCGCGGTAGAACGTGCCCACCATGGGCGACTTCACGACATGGCCGGTCTGCACAGGCGCAGGCAATTCAGCCACGGGTGCCGCGGCTGCAGGGGCCGCTTGGGCTGCAGCCATAGGAGCTTGCATGGGGGCCGTCACAAACTGCTGCACGACGGCACCACCGCCTTTGACAATACGGACCTTGCCCTCGGCCTCGGTGATTTCAAGTTCCGACACATTCGACTCGGACACCAAGTCGATCAGGGTCTTGAGTTTTCGCAAATCCATGGGAGCTCCAACGGCTAAAAACGGAATAGGGCGCGAATTTACTCCAATTTCACCCTATTTCGGCCTTTGCAACGTATTTTTCACCAACGTCGCAGTGCGTCCCACTAACCCAAGCGACTCCATTGAGCCAGATCATCAGCCGTCAATTGCCCCATTTTACGTTGCAGTACCCGGCCGTTAGGGCCTAGAAGCACCGTGAAGGGCAAACCTCCCTGGAGATTGCCCATGGCCCGGCCCAACTCTGTACCGCCCATGCCCGCCATGCCAACGGGAAACTGCAGCGGCAGCCGCGTGAGGAACTGGCGGACAGCCGAAGGCTGGTCGATCGCCAGGCCCACCACCTGCCACCCCTGCGCCTTGCGCTCACCATAAAATTGGTTCAGCAGGGGCAGTTCCTCCACGCAGGGCGGGCACCAGGTCGCCCAGAAATTGACCACCAGCGGCTTGCCCCGGAAGGCCTCCATTGCCAGCTGCGTCCCCTCCGGGGTCGTGAAGGTATGGCTCCACAAGGTTTGCTCGGCCCCGTCCGCCATGGCGTGGGGCTGGAAGCGCCACCATGCCAGCGCGCCGCCGCCCAGGGCGGCAGCGGCGGCCACGCCTGCGTAGAGCCAGCGCCGGCGCGCCGCATCCACGGGAGCCACGGAAGAGGAGGGCAAGGGGTCGTTCATGGGGAGGTTTCCTGCAGCAGCTTGCGTACGGCCGCGGTATCGCCGCGCGGAGTGCGCCCCCGGGAATCCGGGCGCAAGGCCCCGCGCAAGTCGTCGAGATCGTAAACCAGCAGATGTACCCCTACCATCTCGCCGAGTTCCGGGCACATGGCGCCCAGGCTCAGCGCCTCCACATGCTCGCCATGGAAGCCGGTCACGGTCCGAGGCTCGTAATCAACGCGGTGGTCGATGAGTGCGATTTCCGCCGACTTGGGGTCATCGCAGAACAATTGCAGGTAGATGTCCGACAGCCGCGTCGCCGTACCATGCCAGACGGCTCCCGCCAGGTGCGGCCGGAATGCCGCCAACCGCTCCATCCAAGCCAGGGCCAGCTTGCGCAGCGCGAGCAGCTCGCCGGGCTGGGTGTCCGCACAGAACAGCGCGATGTACTCGCGCACGGCGTCTTCCACCTGATCGTTGTCGGGTAGAGGCGTGCGGGCCGGCAGGCCGAGTTCCCGGACGGCCCGGCGCTTGGCCGCCCCCCATTCCAAACCCTCCTCGACCACCAGCCGGGCGGCGGTGCTGGCGATCTCGGCGGTGGTGGCGTTGTCCATAAGACCCCCTGCTGGGTGGAAACCCTTATTTTGGCCCGAACCCGTGCCCCGCGCATGACACGGCGCTGAAGCTCCGGAATTCATAGCTGCCACGGCAACACCCGCCTGCGCCGCAGGCCGCAAGACCCGCAAACGTAGAATGGGTGACCATGCATATACATATCCTGGGCATCTGCGGTACCTTCATGGGCGGGCTGGCCGCCCTGGCCCGTGAGGCGGGCCACAAGGTGACGGGCTGCGACTCCGGCGTCTACCCCCCCATGAGCGACCAGTTGCGCGCACTGGGCATCGACCTCATCGAAGGCTTTGGTGCCGACCAGATGGCGCTGCGGCCCGATGTTTTCGTGATCGGCAACGTGGTCAGCCGCGCGCGTCTGGCGGACGGCACGCCAAAGTTTCCGCTGATGGAAGCCATCCTGGACGCGGGCGCCGCCTACACGAGCGGCCCGCAGTGGCTGGCCGAGCACGTGCTGCAGGGCCGCCACGTGCTCGCCGTGGCAGGCACCCACGGCAAGACCACCACCACGTCGATGCTGGCCTGGATCCTGGAATGCGCTGGCTTGGCGCCGGGCTTCCTCGTGGGCGGAGTTCCATTGGACTTCGGCGTGTCGGCACGCTTGGGTTCCGGCAAAACCTTCGTGATCGAGGCGGACGAGTACGACACGGCCTTCTTCGACAAGCGCAGCAAGTTCGTGCACTACCGGCCGCGCACGGCCATCCTGAACAACCTGGAGTTCGACCACGCGGACATCTTCGACGATCTGGCCGCCATCGAACGCCAGTTCCACCACCTCGTGCGCACCGTCCCATCCTCGGGCCGCATCGTGAGCAACGGGTTGGAAGAAAGCCTTGCGCGCGTGCTGCACCAGGGCTGCTGGAGCGAGGTTTGCAGCTTCGGGGCCGCCGACAGTGATTTCAATGCGCCCCAGGACCCGGGCAGCACGCTGGAATCGTTCGACGTGCTGTACCGCGGCCAGAAGGTGGCGCGTGTGGAATGGCAGCTTTCGGGCAACCATAACCAGCTCAACGCGCTCGCGGCCATCGCAGCCGCCCAGCACGTTGGCGTGGAGCCCGCCGTCGCGGCCGAGGCCCTGGGCCGCTTCCGGAACGTGAAGCGCCGCATGGAGCTGCGCGGCACCGCCCACGGCGTGTCGGTCTACGACGATTTCGCGCACCACCCCACGGCCATCCGCACCACGCTCGACGGCCTGCGCCGCCGCCTCGCCCCGGGCGCGCGCATCCTGGCGGCCTTCGAGCCACGCAGCAATACCATGAAGCTGGGCGCGATGAAGGCCCAACTGCCCTGGGCGCTGGAGCCGGCCGACCTCGCCTTCTGCCACACGGCGGGGCTGGACTGGGATGCCGCCGCGGCCCTGGCCCCATTGGGCCCGCGTGCTCGCACGGCAAGCGACATCCCTACGCTTGTGGCCCAGATCGCCCTGGCCGCGCAACCCGGTGACCATGTGGTGTGCATGAGCAATGGCGGCTTTGGCGGCGTGCATGGCCGGCTGCTCGACGCGCTGGCCGCCCGCGCCTAAAGCAGGCTACTGCTTGCGCGGCGGGGGTTCGTTCGGCGGCAGCGTGTAGGTACGGGGCCGCGGCGTGGTCACATCCACGCTGGCCCGCACCTGCTCCAGCGTCATGGCGGGCGGGGTGGAGAGCTGGCACATATCCGATGTGCGCGGCGGCGCCCCATCGCCTTCCTGTCCTGCTTCTGCGGCCGAAGGCATATCCGACCGGGCCACGCCCAGGGACGCCATGAGCTGCCCCATCGCCGCCAGCGCGCGCCCCTGCGCCAGCACACGGTCGAAGCGTGCATTGATGTAAGCCCGGCTGGCCTGGAAGTACTCGTTCTGCGTATCGAGCAAGTCCAGCAAGGTGCGCTGGCCAATGTCGTACTGCTGGCGATAGGCTTCGCGCGATTTCTCGGTCGACAGCTGGTGCTGCACCAGGAAGCTCATCTGCTCCTGCAGCCGCTGCGCATCGTTGAATGCGCTCACCAGGTTCTGGCGCACGTCGCGGCACACCTTCTCCTGCAAATCGAGCGCCTGGCTGTGCGTTTCCACGGCCTTGGTCTTGCGCGCGTCGTCGGCGCCGCCGCGATAAAAGTTGTAGCTCAAGACCAGGCCCACCTGGGTATCCCGCGACGGGCCGCGCTCGCCCAGCAGATTGTGGTACCAAGTCTGGCTGGCCTGGAAGTCCAGCCGCGGCAGGTAGGCCGCCTTGCGCGAGGCGATGCCCGCCTCGGCCGAGCGCACGTTCTCCACGGCCGCGCTGAGTGCCGGACTGGCATCCATGCCCTGCCGCACCGTTTCCTCCAGCGAGCCGGGCAGGCCGCCGAGGCGCAAGCGCTCGTCGAAGGTGGGCAAGTCCTCCGCGGGCAACTCGCCCACGACGCGCTGGTAGCGGGCCGTCACGTCGTAGAGGTTCGCGAGGTCGGTCGACAGGTTGGTCTCCGCAAGGGCCAGGCGCCCAATGGCCTGCTCCAGATCCACGCGGCGGCCCACGCCACCGGCCACGCGCTCCTCGATGAGGGCCGTGATGCGCTTGTGCTCACCGTAGTTGAGCTTGGACTGCGCCACCAGTTCGCGGCCCCGCACCACGTCTGCATAGGCCTTCACGGCATCGAGCGTGGCGGACTCGGAGGCATCAGAAAGTTCGTAGTAGCGCGTGAGCTTGGCGTGGCCCAGCCGCGCAACCTCGTTGCGCGTAAAGAAGCCGTCAAACAGCATCTGGTTCAGCGTGAGCGTCGAGGTGCGGTAGCCATACCACCCGGTGGATCCGGTCAGGGGGCGCACGTTGCGCGCCCGCCCCGCGCCCACCACGCCGTCGAACTGGGGCAGGTACCCCGCGCGCGCCTCGCTGCGGTCCGCGTCGGCGATATTGAAGGCGCGCCAGCGGGCCTGCACGTCCGGATTGGAAACCACCGTCTTGCGCGCGGCCTCGATAAGGGGCTGGGGCACCGTCTGCGCCACGGCGCCGATGGTGACCAACGCGGCAAAACCTACAAGCGTTCGAGTGAATCTCATAGTGCCTCCGACTTTTCATTGTTGGGCAATTCACTATAGGCAGCGCGCTTTGCAGGCGCAAACATTTTGTGTTTTTTGAACGCGATTCCTTGCAAAATGCTGGAAAAGCGACGGCTTTCATAGTCCACAACCATAGATACCAGCGTGCCATTAACCAAAAACTATTGGTTAGCGCGGCCGGATTGGAGCCGGTGGTGGACCGTGCTTGCGGGCGCCGTGTTGCTGCCGCTGGCCCTGGCCGCCACGGACCTGGACAAGACCCAGAGCCTGGCCCTGGAGCGCTATGGCCCGGCAGCGGCCGAAACCGTCGTGGCATGGCGCCGGCTCATGAGCGACGGCGGCAGCCTGAGCGAAGCCGACAAGCTCTCGCGCGTGAACGAGTTCTTCAACCGGCGCATCGTCTTCGATACCGACATGGCGATCTGGCAGCAGAACGACTACTGGGCCACACCGCTCGAGACCATGGGCCGCGGCGCTGGCGACTGCGAGGACTTCTCCATCGCCAAGTACGCCACGCTGCTGCTCATGGGCGTGCCCAATGAGCGGCTGCGGCTCATCTACGTGCGCGCACGCATCGGCAGCGCAGGCAGCACCAGGAGCGAGGCCCACATGGTGGTGGGCTACTACCAGCAGCCCACGGACGAGCCACTGGTGCTCGACAACCTCATCAGCACCATTCGCCCGGCCTCTTCGCGCCCCGACCTCACGCCCGTCTTCAGCTTCAACAGCAGCGGGCTGTGGGCCGCCGGTGCCACCGCGCCGCTGGGTGATCCGACGGTGCGCCTGTCCCGCTGGCGCGATGTGCTCGAGCGCATGCGCAAGGAGGGCCTGTGACGCCCCCACCTCACTCACCAAGGGAGCCCGGCATGACACTCACTAAACAGCTCTGGATTGCGGTGGCGATGGTCATGGCGCTGGCCTTCGGCTGCAGCATCGTGGTGAGCGTGCTGTCCGCGCGCGACTACCTGCAGAACGCGCTGCAGGTGAAGAACATCGACAACGCAACCGCGCTCGCGCTGTCGCTGTCGCAGCTCGACAAGGACCCGGTCACCGTCGAGCTGCAGGTCGCGGCGCAGTTCGATGCAGGCCACTACCGCTTCATCCGCGTGGTATCGCCCACGGGCGAGGTGATTGTCGAAAAGAAATTCACTGGCGAGCAGTCGCTGGCACCGCGCTGGTTCATGCAGCTCGTACCTCTGCGGGCCGAGCCCGGCCGTGCGCAGATCACCGACGGCTGGAAGCAGTACGGTACGCTCACGCTGGCAAGCCACGACATCTATGCCTACCAGAGCCTGTGGAACGGCACGCGCGAGTTGCTGGCCTGGTTCGTGCTCTTCAGCATCGTTGCGGGACTGGTGGGCACCTGGCTCATCCGTTGGATTCTGCGGCCGCTGGGCGACGTGGTCGGCCAGGCCGATGCGATCGCACAGCGCCAGTTCCTCACCATTGCGCAGCCACGCACGCCCGAGCTGCGCAAGGTGGTGCAAGCCATGAACGACATGGTCGCACGCCTCAAGGCCATGCTCGCCGAAGAGTCGACTCGGCTGGAGGCGCTGCGCAAGAAGGTCACGACGGACGAAGTCACGGGCCTGGCCAGCCGCGAATATTTCCTGTCGTATCTGCAGGAGATCCTGCAAGGCGAGGCGTTCGCGCGCGTGGGCAGCCTGGTGCTGGTACAGATCAGCGACCTCCAACAGCTTAACAAGCACCTGGGGCACGCCCGCGTCAACACGCTGCTGCAGGGCCTGGGGCAGGCGCTGCGCAGCAATGCCGAAGGCCGCCCAGGCCAGAGCGCAGGCCGGCTCAAAGGGGCGGAGTTCGCCGTGGTGTGCCCCACCCTCGTGTCCGCCACCGAGGCGGCGGCCGACATCCACCGCAGCCTCACCGACGCCTGGCTGCCCGCCTGGCTGCACGAGGCCCCCGAGCTTTTCCACGTGGCCGCCGTGCGCTACCACCGCGGCCAACCGCTGACCGACCTGCTGCTGCACGCCGACGAAGCCCTGGCCCGCGCGCAGAGCCAGGGTCCCAACAACTGGTATGCGAGCGAGGACGGCGACGTCCACCCCGTACTCCCTACCGACCAGTGGCGCACGCTGCTGACCGAAGCCGTCAGCGGGGGCCGGCTCTCGCTCGTTTTCTACCCCGTGGTAGGAGGCGATGGCAAGGCCCCCATCCATGAAGAGGGTCTGATCCGGCTGCAGGCGGACGACGCGGGCCCGCCGCTGCGTGCAGGCGACTTCATGCCCATGGCGGCACACCTCGACCTCACGGCCCCCATCGATCTCAAGGTGGTGCAACTGGCCATCGAACACCTGCGGCAGTCCACAGGCGACATCGCCGTGAACCTCTCGGCCGACACGATCGCCGACTTCGGCTTCCGCCGGCAGCTCGCCGACCTGCTGTCGGTCTACCCCGACATCTGCAAGCGCCTGCTGTTCGAGGTACCGGAGTACGGGGTGTTCCGGCATTTCGACGCCTTCCGCGACCTCGCGCGCGCGCTCAAGCGGCTGGGCTGCCGCGTGGGCATCGAGTACTTCGGGCAGCGCTTCGCGCAGGGCGAGCGGCTCGCCGACCTGGGGCTGGACTACATCAAGATCCACCCGAGCTACGTGCACGGCATCGCTGGCAACCCGGGCAACCAGGAGTTCCTGCGCCGGCTCTGCACGTTGGCGCACACCCTGGGCATTGCCGTGATCGCGGTGGGGGTGGAGACGCACACCGACCTGCCCCTGCTCGCCGATCTCGGCTTTGACGGCGCCACCGGTCCGGGCCTGCGCCGGTAGCACATAGGCACACACGGCCTCCCGCACGAAAGTCCTCCATGACCACAGAGCCCCACATCCGACTCGCTGCCGTGCAGTTGTTCATGGGGCCGAGCATCGCGGCATGGCATGCATGCTTCCGCGCCGTGCTCGTGCATGGCGGGCTGGCGCCTGCGTCGCCCGCCGCGCTGCGCGAGCGCCTGTCCGCCTTCCCCCATGCACATGCCGGCGCCCGCCCCTTCGCGCCGAGCATTGACTCGGACGAACCCGCGCAGGTCTTCGCGGCCGTGGCCCAGGGCCTGCAGAAGGCCTACCGGCACCATGCCACTTGGCGGCAGGTCACGCCCATCGATGCGCAGGCCAGTGAAATCGCCATTGAAATCATGCACCCCGAGCCCTCGCTGGCGCTCATGGAACTGGCACTCGCACTGACGCAAGCGGCCTTCGGGCTGCCCGATGCCCCCGCCTGGGACGCCCCCGTGTGGAAAGGGCTGCGCGACCTGTGGCCGCGCCCCAGCCACTTCTACAGCCAGGACCGCATCCGGGCCGCGCGGCAGATGGGCCTGCACTGCGAAACGGGCGCCGGGATCCACCGCGCGCAGTACGTGGTGGGGCAAGGGCGCTGGCACCGGATCACGGCCAACGCCTACACCGCCTACACCAGCCATATCGGCAAGGACCTCGCGGGTAACAAGGTGCGCGCACGCACGGCGCTGGCGCGCGCAGGGCTGCCCGTGCCGCCGCAGTGCCGCGTCTCATCGGCCCAGGAGGCCGTGCAGCAGGCCACGCGCATGGGGTACCCCGTGGTGCTCAAGCCCTCGGGATCGCGCGCCAGCCAGGGGGTTTACACCATGCTGGACGGCCCCGAGGCGATCGAGCGCGTGTTCCCGCTGATCGCCCATGGCTATGGCGAACTGATCCTGGAAAAACAAGTGCTGGGGCACGACTACCGCCTGCTCGTGATCGGCTCGCGCTGCATCGCGGCGGCCCGGCGCCTGCACCCGAGCGTGACAGGGGACGGCCAGCACACGGTCGCCGAGCTCGCCGCATCCGCCAACGTGCAGCTCGGGCGGGACGGCATCTTCAACGAGCCGGTCGCCATGGACTCCGAGACCCAGCAGACCCTGCAGGGCCAGGGCATGACGCCCGACACCGTGCCGCCCGCAGGACACACCGTGGTACTGCGCAAGGCCGCATGCCCCGCCTCGCTGGCCCAGGACGTCACGGACCAGTTGCATCCCTCGCTTGCCCTTCTGGCCGAACAGGCTGCGGCGGCCGTGCAACTCGACATGGCGGGCATCGACCTCGTGTGCCCCGACATCACGCAGCCCTGGCAGGGCACAGGCACCGCCATCGTCGAAATCAACGCGGGCCCGGCGGTCGACATCAACTGCTTTCCCGACATCGGCACGCCCCAGCCCGTGGCGCACGCCATGTGGCGCTCCGCCATTCCCGCGGGTCAGCACGGCAACATCCCCGTCGTCACCCTGGTCGGCCGCTACGGCAAGCAGCACGGCGCGCAGCACCTGTGCCGGACGCTGCGCATGGCGGGCATCGCCGCGCGCACCCCCGATGCGCTCGACGCCCCCTTCCCCACCGACCTGCCGGCCCACCACGGCCTGGCGCGGGCATGGACCGGCGCCTGGCTCGCGCGCGGCGAGGTCGAGGCGCTGGTGCTGCCCCTGCCCTGGACCACGCTGGCCCGCGAAGGCCTGCCCGTGGCCCAGCATTCCGTGGCCATCTTCACCGACGAGGACGGCGCCTTTCCCGCCTTGGAACAGGAACTGCACACGCCCCACTTGCAAGCGCGCCTGTACCGGCTGGTCATGGACGCGAGCCTGTGCGGCGTGGTCTACCCCGCCGCATCGCCTCGGCTCAGCGCGGCTGCCGCCGGCCTGCCGCCCCGTTCGCGGCTACCGTTGGCCGCCGTAGAGCAGGCCGGCGTGTTGCCCGGCGCGCTGTCAGAGCACGTGGCGCAGGGCGGCGAAGCCATGGTCTGGACACCCGGCCGCACCTCCCCTCAAGCGCTGTACTGGATCGACACCCAGGCCCAATGGCACGTGCTGGCGCACGGGCCGCACGCCGCCGCGGATGCGAGCGACCTGCCCACGCTCGCCGCGAGCCTCGCCGCCCTGCGCCTGCTCGGCTACGACCTGGCCGCACTGCGCCGTACCGCAGCACTGCACACCGGCCGGGCTGACGGGGCCCCGCCTCCCATGCACCCATGGACGCTGCGGGCCCCCAGCATCCCCACTGAGGAGACCCGTCACTGGCTCTCCACCCTCGCAGCCCATGCCGGCGGGCCATGGCAGGTGCGCTGCGCCGATACGCCCACCACGCGCGAACATCTGGCCACATGGCTCGGCCTGCTGCAGGGCGCACCGCAGCTCTGGCACATCACCCCGCAGGGCCGGCCAGCGGCTCCCGCAGCAGGCCCGACCCTGCGCGCCCGGTTGCTGGCACATGGCGTGCCCCCGGCCTTGATTTGCACAGACGCGGCGCAAGCCTTGGCCGAGCGCCCCTGCGTTGTGCTCGACGACCTGTGCAGGGAACCGCTGCTGCTCGGCGGGACCACGCCCGAGCCCGACCATCCCCGCGGCGCCCTGCTGTGGCAGCCACACGAACTCCCCGCCGTCGCCACGGCGGCCTGGATCGGTGGGCCGCCTGCAGCCCACCGGACTTGCGCGCTGCTGGCCCTGGATGCAGCACCAGCCCCGGCAGGCGCCCTGGTGGTGGTGCCGGGGCGCGCCGACAGCGTACGGGCGACGGCCGCCATCGAGCAGCGCACGCGCGAAGCCTTTGCGCAAGGCGCGTGGGGCGTCATGAGCGCAGCCATGCCGCCCGAGCTGCCCCGCTGGCTCCCCATGCTCCAGTGCGACGACCCCATGGCCGCCCTGCAGGCCCTGGCACGCGTCGCGCGCGGGCGCTACAAGGGCAGGGTCCAAGTGCTGCTGGCTGACTCCCAAGGCGACAGCCTGCCGCCTGTGGAGGTAGGGCAAACCAGGCTCATGGCCGCAGCGCTGGCACTGGTCCACCTATCTCCCACGGCTGCGGCCACGGCCATCGAGATCGATTGGGACCTGGGCGCACTGCTGCTCGCGCGCCCCGACGAGATCGTGCTGCCCCATGCCAGTGCATCCCTGGCGCGGCGCCTGCAACCGCTGCTGCCGTTCCTCGCTGGCGCCACCCTTTGCGTGCCGCTGCAGCCGCCCCACACCGCCGCACCGTGGCATGGCCTCGTGCGCTCCGGGGCGCTGGCACCCGAACAACTGCGGCTCGCCCCACCCTCCCCCATGCCATCCCGGGACTGCCATGACTGACTGCGCACCCGCCTTCCATGCCCCGCAGGCGCGCCTGCCGGCCTTCGTGCCCAACGAGGCCGACGCAGCGTTCGCCGCGCTGCTGCGCGCCGCCGTGCAGGATCCGCGCAACGGTCAGGACCTCACCCCCCTGCGGCAAGCCCATGCCGGCAGCACCCTGCCACAAGACAGCCCGCGCGTCGCCCTGGTGCTCTACGCCCCGGGGCAGCGCCGGCTGCTGGTGAGCCGCTCGGGCACGGGGCTGGCCGGCATCGAGCGTACGCTGGCACGGCTCAAGGAGCACCCCCGCTACCCGGCGCTGGCCACCTCGCCGGGGCTGCGCATCCAGCTCGACTTCGTGACCGCGCCGCCCACCCCCATGGAGCTACCGCGCGTGGGCATGAGCCTGCAGGGCGCGCGGCACTTCGAGGTGGGCGTGGAGGGCATCGAGCTGAATACGGCCGACGGCAAGCGCCGCCTGTTCCTGCCTGGCGATGCGTACGTTTTTTCCATCATGACGATGCAAGGCGTGCGCGCGCACCTGCGCGCGAGCTTTGGCGAGGATGTGGTGGACCAGGCCCAATGCCTGCGCCTGCGCACCGACAGCTACCTCATCGACGCACAGGGCCTGCACCGGCTCTACCGCGGGATTCCCCTTGTGGGCCCACTCACACGCGGCAAGCTGGAGCATGCATTGCAACTGGCAGTGGACCATATCCAGCGCGAACAGGAAGCCGACGGCAAGTACCTCTATTACTACGACGCGGCCACCGACAGCCGGGTCGACCATGAGCACCCCACGCGCGACCCCGATAAAAACCCGTACTACAACATCCTGCGCCACTGCGGCGGCGCACTGACCTGCCTCTACCACGGCCAGATCCAGCACACCGACAGCAGCCACGCCGGCGTGCGGCGCGCTATCGATTACCTGGCCACCCAAAGCCGCCACTACGACACGCCGGATGGCACAGCCACGTACATCTACAGCGAGCGCAAAGCCAAGCTCGGCGGGTCGGGGCTGGCGCTGTATCTGCTGGCCGAGTACGAACTGACCACGGGCGACGGGCAATACCGCGCGTTCGCCGACGGCCTGGCGCGCCACCTGCTGCGCCAGATCACCGCGAGCGGCGAGTTCATCTACTACAGCATCTACCTGGACAAGCCCATCGACGCAAAGGGCAACGCCGACTACTTCTCCTTCTACTACCCCGGTGAAGCCGTGTGCGGCCTGGCCCGCTATCTGCACCTCGTTCCCGAAGCCCAGCGCACCGCGTATTTCACGCCCCTGCACCGCGCCCTGCACTACCTCATCCATGTGCGCCCCCTGGAGCGCGCAGACCAGTACACCAATGTGCCTTCCGACGCCTGGCTCATGATGGGCATCAAGGAACTGTGGGACTACCCTGACATGCAGCTCCAGGACTATTTCGACTTCGTTCTGGGCGACGCGCGGCAGATGATCGCGCAGATGTACAAGGTGGACACCGCCCCCTACCCCGACTACGCCGGCGGCTTCTACTACCAGTTCCACGACTACCCCTACACGGACGGGGCCCGCATGGAGGGCCTCATGGGCGCCTGCCAGCTCGCGCTGAAGGCGCGGCGCCATGACGCGGTGCGCGAGCTGTGGCCCGCACTGCGCCTGGGTGCCTGGGCCACGCTGCACCTCGTCAACACCGAGACCGCCGTGTATGCCGCGCCCAACCCAGTGCGCAGTCTGGGCGGCATCCGGTTCAAGTACACGCGCCAGTGGTTCCGCATCGACACCATCCAGCACGTGGCCTCGTTCTATGCGCGCATGCTCGCGCACTGGGAAGAAATATCCGCCATCACCGCACAGGAGGCCCCATGCTCCAGCCCCTAGGCCCATGGACCTACCGGACCGAAGAACGCCTGGGCGGCGGGGGCCTGGCACAGACCTACCGCTGCACCCGCCCCGGAGACCCGCAGTCCTATGCCATCAAGGTGCTCAAGAACCCAATGCACCTCAACACGCTGATGCGCGAGGTGCGGGCCCTGATCGCGCTGGACGGGCATCCTGCCATCCCGGTCTTGCAAGACTATGGCCGCAATGCAGCAGGCGATCTGTGCCTGGTGAGTACGCTGATGCCCGGCACGCGGCTGGACCATTGGGTGCGCCGCCAAGGCCCGCTGCCCATGGAAGGAGTGCTCTCGGTCATGGGCCAGATACTCGCGGTCCTGCAGCACGCCCATGGCCGCGGTTTGCTGCACAAGGACATCAAGCACTCCAACCTGCTGATCGACCAGGGACGCATCTCCCTGCTCGACTGGGGAGCCAGCGAGCGCCTGGACGAACCCGCAAGCGAAACACTCCGGGCCAAGCCCATGTTCGTGGCGCCGGAATGCCACAGGGGCGAGCAATCGACCGCCTCCGATTTCTACGCCCTCGGGTGGCTCATGGTCTTCCTCGCCACCGGCACCGAGCCCTTTCACTGCGCACAGCTCAAAGACCGTCAGTATTGGGGCGTGGCCCATGTGCTCGAGAAGCGTGTCCTGCCACCACTGGCACCGCCGCTGCTGCGGCTGGCCGGTCACTGGCTGCACCGTGACCCGGCCCTGCGCAGCACGGAATACGACCTGGGCCGGCTGCTGCGCACCGAACCCGCGCACCCGCTCGATGAAGGCGGATGGGATTTCGCCGCGATTGCCGCGCATGACGACATGCTCGCCTTCGGCGCGCAGCAACGCATTCCCAGCTACCAATGCGACCAGGCCCAGAAGCTGGAAGAAACGCACAGCGAAACCGCAGCCCTTGCGCTGCTCGAAGACGCGGCCGCCCAAGGCCATCTGCGCGCCATCCGCATGCTGGGGAGCTTGCTGCTGGGCGATGCCCAGCAGCAAGGCCGCGCGCTGGACCTGCTGCGCCGCGCCGCCGCCGAGCGCAGTGCATCGGGCAGCTACCTGCTGGCCAAAGCGCTGCTGCGCTCCGGAGAGTCCTGCACGCCCGGCAGCACGGCCTACATACTGCTCACCCACGCAGCAAGCCAAGGCCATGCGGGTGCACTGGAACGGCTGGCGCGCTACCTGCCCCCCCTATCTGCCCAACTGGCCCGCGAATGGGCCGCCGAAAGCGGCCACCCGCGCGCACTGCGTGCGCTGGGCCGCGCGGCCTGAGAGCGGGTTCAAGGCCTGTCCGGCACCGCCACACCCTCCAGCACGCCAGCCAGCGTTTCCAGCTCTGCGGCCCAGGGGCGGGGGCAGCTTTTGCCAACGGCCTTCAGCAGCCCTCGGGCCATATAGGGTGTATTGGCGGGGCTGCGCTGTTCTTCTTCGGGCCAATCGCGCGGGTCCAGACCTCGGTCGGCGCTGGCCTGTGCATCCATGCGCTGAAATGACTCCAACGTCGAGCGCACCAGGTCACCACCGCAAGGCACTGCGTACGCTACCGCAGCCCTTTTGCAGGCGGGCTCGCATACCTGCATCAGCCGCGTCCAGAAGACTTCTGCGCCGTAGCGCTTGCGCACCATGGCGCCCCAGCCCGTGCGGCTCGCCGGCAGGGGCGCCACCGGGCCCTGCTCGCCCGCGATGGGGTGTTCCATCGCCCGCGCCAACCCTTCGAGAAACCAGCCGTTCTTGAAAAGCGTGTAGCCGTACTGGTAGGAATGGAAGAGTTCGTGCGATGGGGTGAGGTTCGCAGGCGTCCACCGCGTGCTGATCGTGATGGTCAACGAACGCCCCGGCGCATCGGCGAAGCGCTGGTAGCGGTAGCGCACCACCGCGTCGCCCGCGCTGCCGTTGCTGTCCGGCATGCGCAGCAGGTGCACATCGATACCGCGCAGTTGCCCCCGGTAGCGGGCGCCATGCAGCGGCGACTCCAGGCCCAGCTGCTGCTCGTAGTACCGCTGGGCGGCCACCATCTGATCGAGCAACAAGGGGACATAGTCGACGTTGAAGGCATTGTCGCCCCGGTCCGTGTAGTAGATGGTGATCTCCGCTCGCTGCACCCGCTGGTCCAGCGCCTCGCGCGGGGTACGCCAGCTGTCGGCGCGGGCAGCCCCCAGGCCAGCCAGAACGCCGCAGCCAGCCCACCAGAGCGCCGATGCGAAAGCCCTCACCCCCATGCCGCCACTCCATCCCGGCGATAGGCCACGAGGCCAGACAGATAGTGCTCCACATCGTCGATGCGCACCCGGAAGCCGTGGTGCCGGATAAAGAAGCTCCCCACAATCTTGTGCGGCGCACGGAAATACATCGCCCATTCGGGCCAGAAGAAGCCGTTGGCCAGGTACTGCGCGCGGTGCCGCAGGGCGCGCTCGAATTTCTCCAGGTCCACCTGCTCCAGCAAGGACCGCATCTGCGGCATGTCCCGCAGCCGCACCAGCATGGCTTGACTCGCCATCATCAGCTCCAACAGCGTGGGAAAGGTGGTCTCGCGCAGCAGCACGAAATCAAGATAGTCCGCCACATTGCGGATGCCAAATTCGAAATAGCGCTCCAGCGGGCGGTGCAGGGTCAGCTCATTCACGCAGTAGGCCAGCCAATGGTCATGTGCGCGCCAGTGTTCCGCCGCAATGAAGTAATCGAAGGCGCGCTCGACGGCCGCCAGCCAGCGCGGTTCGCCCGTCAAGGTGTACAGCCGCATCAGCGCGAAGGCAGCCTCACCGTCGTAGTAGACGATGCGGCTGGCCTCCTTGACCGACAGGTCCCCCGCATTCAGCACATGCACGAAGCGCCCCGTGACGCCATCTTGCATGGAAAGAATGCCATGGCCCAGCCACTCCATCAGCTCGGTATGGCCCTGGCCGCCAAACACCTGGGCATACCGGGTGAGCGCCAGCAGCGCTACGGCATTGGCGCCGAGCTTGATCTCCCCACCTTCGTCCACCACGTAGGCACGCGGCGGCTGCGCGGCGCTACGGTAGGTCCGCACCAGCTCGCGCTGCAAGTACTCCAGCGCACGCTCAATGGCCTCGCGCAGCACGCTGGTGCGTACCAACGGCCACGCGTCCACCATCGCGTATACCGTGCTGGCGTGGCGCAGCGCGTTGTAGTGCGGAATGGCCCGATCGAAACACGGAAACGTGCCATAGGCAAAGCGCCCCTTCGCATCGACCTGCCGTGCAAGGTAGTCGCCTCCACCGTCTATCAAGGACTGCACCACGTCTGCATCGAAGCGCACCAGTGCCCGGCGGCCCTCGGCCGCACCGCCCTCCGCGATGAGCGGATAGACGCCCGTTGCATCGGCAAACCACCCCTGCGTGGAGAAAATCCAGACGGACCTTTCATCGGCCCAATCCACGGCCTCGATACCGTACCGTGTCTTGGCGTGGAGCAGGAAATTGCCTTCGTTCACCACGGCATGCGGCACGTCCCCCCGCGGGTACAGCATGGCATGGGCATTGAGTTCGGCTTCCAGAAAAGCCAACTCCAGCGCCTCGTCCAACGCAATACCCCAGCGGAAATAGTTGCGCTTGGTTTGTGCCAGGCAAGCACGCAAAGCGCCCCAGGTCATAGCACGCACACTCTGCACCCGGTCCACGCGCAGCCACCGGTCCTGCCCCTGCAAGTTAGCAGCCACGTCCAAAAGGCGGCTGCGGCCCAAGCCCCACGCCTGGGCCAGGGTAGCAGCCTGCACCTGAAAAATGCGTGCGCGCCGCAAGCCATCGCACACCGAGAAGAAAAGCACTGCGCGGGACTCACCCGCCTCGGCCTCCAGCGCCGGGCGCAGCGAATCCAGCAACGACTCCCACGCAGCAGTCCTCTCAGGCATGCCGTGCTCCGTATGACCACGAACGGAAGCCCAGCATAACGGCAAACCGCCCCCCGAAGGGGCGGCGGCCAAGCCATTACGCGTGCGGGTTCTTCTGCGTCATCTCGTGCGCCACCTCGTTGACCAGCTTGGAGCCGGGATCCTCGTGCAAGCCCGACGTGGCGGATGTATCCACCGGCGGGCTGGCCGGCGCTGCAGCCGGTGCCGCAGCGGAATGCGACGAGTCCTGGCCCGAGCCCGAGCTGCCGCTCGACCCCGACGACCCATGCTGGTCCGAACCCGAATTGCCATTCGATCCGGACGACCCATGCTGGTCCGAACCCGAGTTGCCACTTGATCCAGACGATCCGCCCTGGTTCGAGCCCGAGCTACCGCTCGACCCGGAGGACCCATGCTGGTCCGAACCAGAGTTGCCGTTCGATCCGGACGATCCGCCCTGGTCCGATCCCGAATTGCCCTTTGGTGCCGACGCAGCGTTGCCGCTGCCAGACACCTGCGGCACATCGCGCGCCGGGTCGTCCAGCACATCGTGGGCAGACAGTGGGCTACCGGCACCATTGCCGGAGCCGCCCGCACCCGCCGTCGGAGAGGACGGCTCGCTGCTGCCGTGCTGCTGCGTTGGCATGGGCAGGCCCTCGTCGTCGGACAGCAAGCTCAGGCCGCCACTGCCAGACGCAGACCCACCTTGCGAGCTGCCATGCGTTGACTGCTGTTGTCCGCTGTTGCCATCCGATGCATCTGGCTTGTGATCGGATGAGGAGCCGCTCGTTGGCGCTGGCGATGTCAGTGCGCTCGCGCTATGGCCGGCGTCGTCCTGACTCGATGAGGGTGACTGCTCATGCCCCTTGCCCTGATCCTGCCCCTGGCCCGAAGCCACCGGAGCGGCCATGGACAGCGAGTGCACTGAGCCACCATCGCCCTGGTTGGAACTCGCGCCGCTCTGCCGCTGGTCGCTGGAGTGGTTGTCCGTGTTGTCAGGCGTGCTGGGCTTGCTGCCGGTGTCCTGGCTACTGGTGGATTGACGCTGATCCTTGTGATCGTTGTCGTGGTCCGAGTCAGCATCGTTGTCCGAATCGGCATCGTTGTCGCTATCGGCATCGTTATCCGAATCGGCATCGTTGTCGCTGTCAGCGTCATTGTCCGAATCGGCGTCGTTATCGCTGTCAGCGTCGTTGTCCGAGTCAGCGTCGTTGTCGCTATCGGCGTCGTTATCCGAATCGGCATCGTTATCGCTGTCAGCGTCGTTGTCGCTGTCGGCGTCGTTGTCCGAATCGGCGTCATTGTCCGAGTCAGCGTCGTTGTCCGAGTCGGCATCGTTGTCGCTATCGGCGTCGTTGTCCGAATCGGCATCGTTGTCGCTGTCGGCGTCGTTATCGCTGTCGGCGTCGTTATCGCTGTCGGCGTCGTTGTCCGAATCGGCGTCATTGTCCGAGTCGGCATCGTTGTCGCTATCGGCGTCATTGTCCGAATCGGCATCGTTGTCGCTATCGGCATCGTTATCCGAATCGGCGTCATTGTCCGAGTCAGCGTCGTTGTCGCTGTCAGCGTCGTTGTCCGAATCGGCATCGTTGTCGCTGTCAGCGTCATTGTCCGAATCGGCGTCGTTATCGCTGTCGGCGTCGTTGTCCGAATCGGCGTCATTGTCCGAGTCAGCGTCGTTGTCCGAGTCGGCATCGTTGTCGCGGTCAGCGTCATTGTCCGAGTCGGCGTCGTTGTCGCTGTC
>JASLFM010000111.1 GCA_030150585.1 Acidovorax sp. | reverse complement strand
CATCAAGGGCATGCTGGACGGCTACGTCGCCAATCTGCACTTTGACGAAGCCTGGCTGCCCCACGCCGCCTTCCACCCCTTCTATGGCAGCTACCACGCCATGGGCAAGAAGCGCGCGCGCCCCAAACACTCGGTGGTGTATGCGACCCAGTCCATTCACAAGCTGCTGGCCGGTATCAGCCAGGCATCGCATGTGTTGGTGCAAGACAGCCAGACCGAAAAGCTGGACCATCCGCTGTTCAACGAGGCGTACCTGATGCACACCTCGACCAGCCCGCAGTACAGCATCATCGCCAGCTGCGACGTGGCTGCCGCCATGATGGAGCCGCCCGGCGGCACCGCGCTGGTGGAAGAGTCGATTGTTGAAGCGCTGAACTTCCGCCGCGCCATGCGCAAGGTGGAAGACGAGTTCGGTGACGATGACTGGTGGTTCGAAGTCTGGGGCCCCGAGGCGCTGGCCGAGGAAGGCATTGGTCTGGCTCAGGATTGGATTATTCGCGGCAAGGATGCTTCGACTAAGACCAAGGCCAAAAAGAGCGGCAAGGAGTTCGACAACTGGCACGGCTTTGGCGATCTGGCCGACGGCTTCAACATGTTGGACCCGATCAAGTCCACCATTGTCACGCCGGGCTTGAACCTCGACGGCACCTTCGGCAAGACCGGCATTCCAGCGTCCATCGTCACCAAGTACCTCGCCGAGCACGGCGTGGTGGTGGAGAAGACGGGGCTGTACAGCTTCTTCATCATGTTCACCATCGGCATCACCAAGGGCCGCTGGAACACCATGCTCACGGCGCTGCAGCAGTTCAAGGACGACTACGAGAAGAACCAGCCCATGTGGCGCATCCTTCCCGAGTTCTGCCAGCAGTACAAGCGCTACGAGCGCATGGGCCTGCGCGACCTGTGCCAGCACGTGCACGAGATGTATGCGAAGTACGACATCGCGCGTCTCACGACCGAGATGTACCTCTCGGACCTCAAGCCTGCGATGAAGCCCAGTGACGCCTACGCCCACATTGCACAGCGCAAGACCGAGCGCGTGGAGATCGACCACCTTGAAGGCCGCGTCACCGTGGGCCTGGTCACGCCGTACCCGCCAGGCATTCCGCTGCTGATCCCCGGCGAGGTCTTCAACAAGAAGATCGTGGACTACCTCAAGTTCGCACGCGAGTTCGCCAAGGTGTGCCCCGGCTTCGAGACCGACATCCATGGCCTCGTGGAGGAAGAGGATGCCAGCGGCGTGGTGCGCTTCTATGCGGACTGCGTGAAGGATTGACCTGGGTCATGTTCGGCGCAGGCTCCCCTTGGGGCCGGCCAGGGCTGTTCGTAGAATGCCACCACCGTACCTTTGAGGAGCGCCGATGTTTCCCGAATACCGTGAACTGATCACCAAGATCAAGGGCCAGGACAGCCATTTCACCGCCTTGTTCGACAAGCACAACGACATGGACCAGCGCATCAAGAACATGGAGGCGCGCATCGTGCAGGCGACGAGCGCCGAGATCGAGGCGCTCAAGAAAGAAAAGCTGCAGCTCAAGGACCAGATTTACGCGCACCTGCGCCGCGTGGCCTCGGCGCAGGCCTGATCGGCCTGACAGCCGTCCATGAAAAAGCCCGCCGGCAGCAATGCCGGCGGGCTTTTTCGTTGGCTGTGCCTCAGACCTGATCGGCCGACAGGCCTGCCGTCTGGCTAAAGCCGCCGTCCACGTAGGTGATCTCGGCCGTCACGCCGCTGGCCAGGTCGGAGAGCAGGAAGGCTGCCACATTGCCCACGTCCTCGATGGTCACGTTGCGGCGCAGCGGGGCGGCGTCGGCCACGCGGCCGAGCAGCTTGCCGAAGTCCTTGATGCCGCTGGCGGCCAGCGTCTTGATGGGGCCGGCGCTGATGCCGTTGGCGCGGATGCTGCGGCCATCTTGCGTGCGGCCTACAGCCTCGGCGAGGTAGCGCACGCTGGCCTCCAGGCTGGCCTTGGCCAGGCCCATGGTGTTGTAGTTGGGAATGGAGCGCAGCGCGCCCAGGTAGCTCAGGGTGAGCAGCGAGGACTTGTCGTTGAGGTAGGGCAGGGCGGCTTTGGCCATCGCGGGGAAACTGTAGGCGCTGATGTCGTGCGCGATGCGGAAGCCCTCGCGCGAGAGGCCGTCGAGGAAGTTGCCCGCGATGGCCTCGCGAGGCGCGAAGCCGATGCTGTGCACGAAACCATCGAACTTGCCCCAGGTGGCGCCGAGGTCGGCGAACATCTTGTCGATCTGGGCGTCGTCCGCCACGTCGCAGTCGAAGACAAGCTTGGAGTCGAACTCGGCGGCGAACTCGGTGATGCGGTCCTTGAAGCGCTCGCCCACGTAGCTGAAAGCCAGCTCAGCGCCCTGCTGATGGCAGGCACGGGCGATGCCGTAGGCGATGGAGCGATTGGACAGCACGCCCGTGACGAGCAGCTTCTTGCCGGCGAGGAAACCCATTGTTGTTCTCCTGGAGAAAAATCGAGAAAGTGCGGCGGCCCTGGGGCGTCCAATCGGGTCCACCCCGTGGGGCGCCCAGCCCGCGTAGGGCAGAATTGTCGCATGCGGTTCTGGCTGATCTGTTTGTTGTCTTCCCTGGGTTTTGGTGCGGCGCCGGCGTGGGCGGCCCATGCCTATGCGCTGTGGGGCGAGCCCCGCTATCCCCAGGGCTTCCCCCATTTCGGTTACGTCAACGTGCAGGCCCCCAAGGGCGGTGAGCTGCGCCTGGTGAGCAACCTGCGCGTATCCACCTTCGACAAGTACAACCCGTTCACGATCAAGGGCACCGCGCCCGCCTACCTGTCGGACCTGATGTTCGACAGCCTGCTCACGGGCTCGCTCGACGAAACGGCCACGGGCTACGGCTTGCTGGCCGAGGACGTCGAGGTGGCCGCCGACGGCCTCTCCGCCACGTTCCGCCTGCGGCCCGAGGCACGCTTTCACAACGGCAAGCCGGTGCTCGCGCAGGATGTGAAGCACAGCTATGAAACGCTCATCGGCCCCTACACTTCACCGGCCTACAAGACCCTGCTGACCGAGGTGGACGGCGTGGACGTGCTCGGCGACCGCACGGTGCGCTTTCGCTTCAAGCGCCCCAACCGCGAACTGCCGCTCACCGTGGGCGGGTTGCCCGTCTTCAGCCGCGACTGGGGCCAGGGCAAGCCTTTCGATCAGGTGGTGATGGACCCGCCCATCGGCAGTGGCCCGTACCGCATAGGCCCCGTCAACTTCGGCAAGGACATCACCTACGTGCGCGACCCGGGCTACTGGGCACGCGACCTGCCGGTGCGGCGCGGTACGGCCAACTTCGACCGCATCAGCGTCAAGATCTACAAGGACAACACGGCCCGGCTCGAAGCCCTCAAGGCGGGCGAATTCGACCTTATGCGCTTTTTCAGCGCGGGCGATTGGGCGCGCCGGGTGACAGGCAAGAAGTTCGACACCGGCGAACTCGTGAAGGGTGAGTTCGCGCACAAGCTGCCCTCGGGCTTCCAGAGCTACGTGCTCAACGTGCGCCGCCCACAGCTGCAGGACGTGCGCGTGCGCGAGGCGCTGGGCCTGGCGCTGGACTTCGAGTGGATGAACCGCCAGATGTTCTACGGCTCGTACCAGCGCGTGAACGGCCTGTTCGGAAACACCCTGTGCGAGACGCGCGGCACCCCCTCGGCAGAGGAACTGGCCCTGATGGAGCCCTGGCGCCAGCAGATTCCCGCAGCGGCCTTCGGCCCCATGACCGTGCCCCCCAGCACCGATCCCCCCTCATCACTGCGCGCCAACCTGCGGCGTGCGCAGGCGCTGTTGCGCGAGGCTGGCTGGGAGGTGCGGGATGGCGCACTGCGCAATGCCCGGGGCGAGGCGCTCGTGCTCGAATACCTCGACAGCGCCGAGACTGGCATCCGCAGCGTGGCGCCGTGGATCCGCAACCTCGAGAAGCTCGGCGTCCAGTTGCGCTTCCGGTCGGTGGATTTCGCGTTGTACCAGCAGCGGCTGCAGAAGTTCGACTTCGACATCACCTCGCTGGCCTACCAGGGCACGAACAACCCGGGCCAGGAGTTCGCCGACATGTTTGGCAGCCAGGCTGCCGACACCGAGGACTCGGGCAACTTCCCCGGCGTCAAGAACCCGGCCGTGGACGCGATGATCGCCGCGATGACGGCCGCCAAGACCGAGGCGCAGCTGCTGCCCGCCTGCCACGCGCTCGACCGCATCATCTCCCACAGCCACTACCTGATCCCGCAGTGGACGGCGGCCACGCATCGCATGGCCTACAACGCCTGGCGCCTCGCACGGCCCGAGGCGCTGCCGCCGTACTCGCCGGGCGAGATGTGGGTGGTCAACACCTGGTGGGCGCGCCAGCCACCCCAGACGGCACCAGACAAGCAATCCCGATAGACCGATAAAGATTCCATGTTTGCCTACGTCCTCAAGCGCATTCTGCTCATGCTGCCCACGCTGCTGGGCGTGCTGCTGCTGACCTTCGTGGTGATCCAGTTCGTGCCGGGCGGCCCCGTGGAGCAGTACCTGGCCGAGGCTAAGGCCGGCGCGGGCGGGCGCAGCGCGGAGGGCGGGGGGCTGGCCTACCGCGGCGGCCAGGGCGTTCAGCCTGCGCGGCTGGAGCAGATCAAGGCGCTCTACGGCTTCGACAAGCCCGCGCACGAGCGCTTCTTCCAGATGCTGGGGCAGTTCGCGCGCTTCGATCTGGGCAAGAGCTTCTTCCAGAACAAGGAGGTGTGGCAGCTCGTGAAGGAGAAGCTGCCCGTGTCGATCAGCCTGGGGCTGTGGACCTTCTTCATCAGCTACCTCGTGGCCGTGCCGCTGGGGGTGGCCAAGGCCGTGCGCGCGGGCTCGCGCTTCGATCTCGCGACCACGCTGCTCATCCTGGTCGGCTATGCCATCCCCGGCTTCGTGCTCGGCGTGGCGCTGCTGGTCATCTTCGGCGGGCAGCTGCAGTGGTTCCCGCTGCGCGGGCTGACCTCGGCGAATTGGGACGAACTCTCATGGGGCGCGCGCATCGCAGACTACCTCTGGCACATCACGCTGCCCGTGACGGCCATGGTGGCGGGCAGCTTTGCGGTGACGGCCATGCTCACCAAGAACGCGTTCCTCGAAGAAATCCGCAAGCAATATGTGCTCACGGCGCGCGCCAAGGGGCTCTCGGAGCGCCAGGTGCTCTGGAAGCACGTGTTCCGCAACGCGCTGATCCCCATCGTCACGGGCTTTCCGGCGGCCTTCATCGGCGCGTTCTTCGCGGGCTCGCTGCTCATCGAGACGCTGTTCTCGCTCGACGGCCTGGGCCTCTTGAGCTACGAGAGTGTGATCCGGCGCGACTACCCCGTGGTGCTGGGCACGCTGTACCTGTTCACGCTGATCGGGCTCGTGACCAAGCTCATCAGCGACCTTTGCTATGTATGGGTGGACCCGCGTGTCAAATTCGATTAACCCCCCTGAGCCGGCCGATGGCAGCCTTCCCCCCATGGGGGGGACGCCACCAGCGGCCGGGCAAAGCCCGTTCCGCGGTGGCTCTGGCGGTGGGGCCTCGGCATCGTTGTCGCCGGCACGGCGCGCCTGGGGGCGCTTTCGGCGCAACCGTCTAGGCTATTGGAGCCTGCTGTTGTTTTGCGTGCTCGTGGTGCTGAGCCTGGGGGCCGAGCTCGTCAGCAACGACCGCCCCCTCGTCGTGCGCTACGAGGGCCAGACCTACTGGCCGCTGTGGAAGGACTACCCCGAGAAGACCTTCGGCGGCGACTTCGAGACGCCCACCGATTACCTCGACCCCTTCATCCGCGAGCGGCTCTCGCAGGGCGGCAACTGGGCGCTGTACACGCTCAACCCTTACGGGCAGAACACCATCAACTACTTCGCCAAGGCTCCCAACCCCTCGCCGCCCACGCGCGACAACTGGCTGGGCACCGATGACCGGGGGCGCGACCTGCTGGCCCAGCTCATCTACGGCTTTCGCGTGAGCGTGTTGTTCGGCCTGGCGCTCACCGTGACGGGTGTGGTGCTGGGCGTGCTCACGGGGGCCATCCAGGGCTTCTTTGGGGGGCGTACGGACCTGGTGTTCCAGCGCTTCATCGAGATCTGGGGTTCCATGCCCGCGCTGTACCTGCTCATCATCTTCAGCGCCGTGTTCGCACCCAGCGTGGGCCTGCTGCTGGTGCTGCTGTCGCTGTTCGGCTGGATGGGGCTGTCGGACTACGTGCGCGCCGAGTTCCTGCGCAACCGCCAGCTCGACTACGTGAAGGCCGCGCGCGCGCTGGGCGTGCCCAACGGGCAGATCGTCTGGCGCCACATCCTGCCCAACAGCCTCACACCCGTCGTCACCTTTCTGCCCTTCCAGATGAGCGCGGCCATCCTGTCGCTCACCTCGCTCGACTTCCTGGGCCTGGGCGTGCCGCCGGGCACGCCCAGCCTGGGGGAGCTGCTGAGCCAGGGCAAGGCCAGCATCGATGCGTGGTGGATTTCGCTGTCCACCTTCGGCGTGCTCGTTACCACGCTGCTGCTGCTCACCTTCATGGGTGATGCGCTGCGCGATGCGCTCGACCCACGGAAGGCCGACCAATGAGCATGCAACCCTTGCTGCAGGTGCGTGGCCTGCGCGTGTGTTTTGGCGCCAAGGAAGTGGTGCATGGCGTGGATTTCGACGTTGCTCCCGGCGAGAAGCTCGCGCTCGTGGGCGAGTCGGGTTCCGGCAAATCCATCACGGCGCTGTCGCTGCTGCGCCTGGCGGGCGAGGCCCGGGTCCAAGGCCAGGCGCTGCTGCGTGGACGCGACCTGCTGCGGCTCTCCGAGCGCGAGATGCGCGGCGTGCGTGGAGGGGACATCGCCATGGTGTTCCAGGAACCCATGACGGCGCTGAACCCGCTCATGACGGTGGGGCGGCAGATCGCGGAAGTTTTGGAGCAAAAGAAGGCCCTGACGCCCATTCAGAGCGCGCAAAACGCTATCGAGTTGCTAGCAAAAACGGGTATCCCCGAGCCCGCGCGGCGCGCGCTTGCGTACCCGCACCAGCTCAGCGGCGGCCAGCGCCAGCGCGCCATGATCGCCATGGCCCTGGCCTGCGAGCCTGCGCTGCTGCTGGCCGACGAGCCCACGACGGCGCTCGATGTGACGCTGCGCGGGCAGATTCTCGACCTGCTGTCCGAGCTGCAGCGCGCCAGCGGCATGGCCGTGCTGCTCATCACGCACGACCTGAACCTCGTGCGCCGCTTCGCCGACCGCGTGGCCGTGATGGAGCAGGGCCTGCTGGTCGAGCAGGGCCCCGTGGAGCAGGTGTTCGCGCGGCCGCAGCACGCCTACACGCAGCGCCTTGTCGCCAGCCAGCCGCGGCGCGACGTGGTGCCTGCGCCCGCGGGCGACCTGCCGCCGCTGGTGCAGGCCGACGCACTGCGCGTGGCCTACCCCGTGCCGCTGCCGGGCGTGCGCGGCTGGTTCCGCAAGGGCGAATTCGTGGCCGTGCAGCGGGCAGGCCTGCGCTTGCTGCCGGGGCAGACGCTGGGCGTAGTGGGCGAGTCGGGCTCGGGCAAGTCCACGCTGGCCCAGGCCATCCTGGGGCTGCTGCCGTGCTCGGGCGCGCTGGCGGTGGCGGGGCAGGCCTGGCAGCAGCCGGCCATGCGCAACACGCCCGGCAACCAGGCGCTGCGCCGGCAGGTGCAAGTGGTGTTCCAGGACCCGTTCTCGTCGCTCTCGCCGCGCCTCACGGTGGAGGAGATCGTGGGCGAGGGGCTGCGCGTGCATGCGGCCCGGCTGCCCGAGGCCGAGCGCCGTGCGCGCGTGCAGCAGGCGCTGGCCGACGTGG
>JASLFM010000107.1 GCA_030150585.1 Acidovorax sp. | reverse complement strand
GAGCTCGCTCTCGATGAGTTCGGCCGGCAGCGCCGCGCAGTTCACGGCCACGAAGGGCTTGTCGGCGCGCGGCCCCATGGCGTGCAGCGCGCGCGCGAAGCGCTCCTTGCCCACGCCGGTCTCGCCCGTGAGCAGCACCGTAACCTGCGTGGGCGCGGCCTTGCGCAGCAGCTCCACGGTGTCGTTGAACGCGCGCGAGCGGCCCAGCAGCGGCCCTTGGTCATCGGCGGGCTGCAGCTGCGTGCGCAGTGCCTCCACCTGCGACTGCAGCTCGTCGATGCGCACGAGCATGGAATCTGGGTCGTAGTCGCGCGCGAGCTGCTCGCCGTCGGGCCATTCGTGCGCGAAGCGGCCCTCGATGAGGCAGTGCGTGTCGCCGCAGGCCGTGCACTGCACTTCCTTGAACAGCGCGGGGCGTCGGAAGAAGGCGCTGGTGTAGCCCGAGGCATAGCCCAGCAGCATCCAGCACACGGGCGTGTCCTGCGGGCCCCAGGCGCGCTGGTGCACCTCGGCCTCCCAGCTGTGGTCCCACTGGAAGACGCCGTGGAAATGGTCGGCCGCCTCATCGTGCTCGAACACCTGGGGCTGCACGCGCACCGCGCCTTCCAGCATGTGCAGCTGTGGCCCGACGGCGAAGGCGTCGAACAGCGAGGCGTCGGGCCGCACCTGGCGCGCGAGCAGCGCGTCGCGCTCGCCCGAGGCATAGCCCGCGCGCATGAGCAGTCGGCGCGTGTGGGCCGGGCCCAGGCTGGCCACGAGCTCGCGCCGCAGGGCCAGGAAGGCCGCCGCATGGACCAGCAGCATGCGCTGGTCCGACAGCCAGATGCGGCCATCGACGGTGGAAAAGTGCACCAGGCGGCGCAGGTCGGCGTCGGACGGCAGCGGGGGCAGGGCGGTGGAGGGCATGGCGAAAGTATCGATAAACAGAAGTCTGCCATCCATCGGTATCGACCCGGGTCCTCTGACTTCACCATTTGATGCAAAGCCCGGGGGCAGGGCTTCACCAAATGATCATGCTGCTGTGCAGCAATCCCGCAAGGCACTTGCCAGGCGGGCGCGGCGCCCGCTTGCGCCATGCGCTGGTGGGTCGGTTTTCTAGGGACAAACCCTGAATTTATCGATATTTATGGGCTGAGGGTGGCTGGCTGGCATGGCCCGTGCAAAACACGGAGCGCAAAGCCATTCAGGAGACCGCCATGCCCCGCACACCCACCGTTCCCGCCGTTGCGCCCCCCCCGGCCTGCGACCTGTCGCAGCGGTTCGTGCGCGTGCTGGGGCGCCGGGACAACGGCTTTGTCGAGTTTGCGTTCTCGGTCGGATGGCCCGAGCTGTCGGTGGAGCTGATGCTGCCCGCGCCGGCCTTCGAGGCGTTCTGCGCAGCGCACCGCGTGCGCCGGCTGGACGACTGACCCGGGCCCCACACAACCCCCCAAGGAGACAAGCCCCCATGAACATCGATCTGCAGGCGCGCGAGATCCAGCCGTTGCGCCAGACCTTCGCCCGCGTGGCGGCCTACACGGGCGACAAGCCCGCGTCGCGCTATCTGGAGGCCACGCTGGGCGCGCAGCCCACGGCCAACTTCCACTACCGGCCCACGTGGGAGCCGGGCTTCGAGCTGTTCGACACGGGTCGCACGGCCGTGCGCATGGCCGACTGGTATGCGCTGCGCGACCCGCGCCAGTACTACTACGCCACCTGGACCATGGCCCGTGCGCGCCAGCAGGACGCGATGGAGTCCAACTACCAGTTCGTCGAGTCGCGCGGACTCGTGGACAAGATGCCCGACGCGCTGCGCGCCCATGCCTGCGACGTGCTCATGCCCCTGCGCCACGTGGCCTGGGGCGGCAACATGAACAACTGCACCGTCTGCTCGCGCGGTTACGGCACGGCCTTCACGGCGCCGGCCATGTTCCACGCAATGGATCACCTGGGCGTGGCGCAGTACCTCACGCGCCTGGGCCTGGTGATGGACGAGCCCGGCGTGCTCGAGGCCGGCAAGAACGCCTGGCTGCAGGACGCACGCTGGCAGCCGCTGCGCCGCTACGTGGAGGACACGCTCGTGCTGCAGGACCCGTTTGAGCTGTTCGTGGCGCAGAACCTCGCGCTCGACGGCCTGCTGTACCCGCTGGTCTACGGCCAGTTCGTAGACGAGCACCTTGCGCTGCAGGGCGGCACGGCCGTGGCCATGCTCACGGCCTTCATGCCCGAATGGCACGAGGAGAGCGCGCGCTGGGTCGACGCCGTGGTCAAGGTCGCGGCGGCCGAGTCCGATGCCAACCGCCGCCTGATCTCGGGCTGGTATGCGGCGTACGCGGGCGAGGCCGAGGCTGCGCTCGCGCCCGTGGCGGAGCTGGCGCTCGGCGCGCAAGGCGCCGCCGCGCTGCAGTCCGTGCGCGAGGCGCTCGACGCACGCGCCCGCAAGGCCGGGCTGGACTTGTGAGAGGGAGTGACGCCATGACCGCCGCCAGCACCGCATCCAAGGTCTTCATCGCCTTCCAGGCCAACGAGGAGTCGCGCCCCGTGATCGACGCGATCCTGGCCGACAACCCCGCCGCCGTGGCCGTGCATTCGCCCGGCCTCGTGAAGATCGACGCCCCGGGCCGCCTCACGATCCAGCGCGCCACCATCGAAGAGCAGACAGGCCGCCCGTTCGACCTGCAGCAGATCCACGTGAACCTCGTGACGCTCTCGGGCCACATCGACGAGGACGACGACCAGCTCACCCTGAGCTGGCAGCACTGAGCCCGCACGCACCGACACCACAGGAGACAAGCATGGACACCCGTGTCACCAAGAAGAAACTCGGCCTCAAGGAGCGCTACGCCGCGATGACGCGTGGCCTGGGCTGGGAGACCAGCTACCAGCCGATGGACAAGGTCTTTCCGTACGACCGCTACGAGGGCATCAAGATCCACGACTGGGACAAGTGGGAGGACCCCTTCCGCCTGACCATGGACGCCTATTGGAAGTACCAGGGCGAGAAGGAAAAAAAGCTCTACGCCGTCATCGAGGCCTTCGCGCAGAACAACGGCCAGCTCGGCGTGGCCGACGCGCGCTACGTGAACGCGCTCAAGCTCTTCATCCAGGGCGTGACGCCGCTGGAGTACTACGCGCACCGCGGCTTCGCGCATGTGGGCCGGCACTTCACGGGTGCCGGCGCGCGCGTGGCGGCGCAGATGCAGTCCATCGACGAGCTGCGCCACTTCCAGACCGAGACGCACGCAATCAGCCACTACAACAAATACTTCAACGGCATGCACAACGCGAGCCACTGGTTCGACCGCGTGTGGTACCTGTCCGTGCCCAAGTCGTTCTTCGAGGACGCGCTCACGGCGGGGCCGTTCGAGTTCCTCACGGCCGTGAGCTTCTCGTTCGAATACGTGCTCACCAACCTGCTGTTCGTGCCCTTCATGTCGGGCGCGGCGCACAACGGCGACATGTCCACGGTCACCTTCGGCTTCTCGGCGCAGAGCGACGAGTCGCGCCACATGACGCTGGGCCTGGAGGTCGTCAAGTTCATGCTCGAGCAGGACCCCGACAACGTGCCCATCATCCAGCGCTGGATCGACAAGTGGTTCTGGCGCGGCTACCGCCTGCTGACGCTGGTGGCCATGATGATGGACTACATGCTGCCCAAGCGCGTGATGAGCTGGTCCGAGGCCTGGGAGATGTATTTC
>JASLFM010000086.1 GCA_030150585.1 Acidovorax sp. | reverse complement strand
GCTCGAACCGGGACACCTCGGAGCGGCAGTCCGCCTCGGTCGGCCGCGCACCTGCGGGGGCCGCGCACGCCGCCATGCTCCACCACACGGCGGTGGAAACCGCCCCCGCCCTTACTTCCCTCCATGGCATGCCGCGCTCCTTCGTCGATGAGGTGCACAGCATGGGGCACACCGCGGGCCGTGGCGCGGCGATGGGTGTATGGGGCGCATAATGCTTCGCTTATGGGGCTCCAGGGACACGCCCTAGAATGGCTCCATGAGCATCAAAAGCGACAAATGGATCCGCCGCATGGCCCAGCAGCACGGCATGATTGAGCCTTTCGAGCCCGGCCAGGTGCGCGAGGCCGAGGGGCGCAAGATCATCAGCTACGGCACGAGCAGCTACGGCTACGACATCCGCTGCGCGCGCGAGTTCAAGGTCTTCACCAACATCCACAGCACCGTGGTCGATCCCAAGAATTTCGACGAGAAGAGCTTCGTCGATTTCGAGGGCGACTACTGCATCATCCCGCCCAACAGCTTCGCGCTGGCGCGCACCATGGAGTATTTCCGCATTCCGCGCGACGTGCTCACCGTGTGCCTGGGCAAGAGCACCTATGCGCGCTGCGGCATCATCGTCAACGTCACGCCGTTCGAGCCCGAGTGGGAGGGCTACGTGACGCTGGAGTTCTCCAACACCACCCCGCTGCCCGCCAAGATCTACGCGGGCGAGGGGTGTGCGCAGGTGCTGTTCTTCCAGGGCGACGAGCCCTGTGACGTGAGCTACCGCGACCGCAATGGCAAGTACCAGGGCCAGCACGGTGTGACGCTGCCCAAGGCCTGACGGGAGAAACGCCATGAAATGGGAAGGCAATCGCGAATCGGACAACGTCGAGGATCGCCGCGGCGATGAAGGCGGCGGTGGCGGAGGCTTTATTGGCGGACGCTCCATCGGCATCGGCACCGTGGTGATCGCGCTGATCGGTTGGGGCGTGTTCGGTATCAACCCGCTCACCACCATCAGCATGCTCTCGGGCGCTGGCGGCGGCGCGCCCCAGGTACAACAGCACCAGGGCCCCGCGCATGCGCCGCCGCAGGGCGACCGGCAGGCTGCCTTCGTCTCCACCGTGCTCGCCTCCACCGAGGACGTGTGGGCCCAGATCTTCCAGCAGGGGGGTGCCCGCTACCGGGACCCGCGGCTGGTGCTCTATCGCGGCACCACGCCCACGGCCTGCGGCACGGGGCAGAGCGCCATGGGGCCGTTCTACTGCCCGGGTGACCAGAAGGTCTACCTGGACATGGATTTCTTCGACACCATGAGCCGCCAGCTTGGTGCGCCCGGCGAGTTTGCGCGCGCCTATGTGATTGCCCATGAGGTGGGCCACCATGTGCAGAACCTGCTGGGCACCTCGGGCAAGGTGGACGGAATGCGCGGCCGCATCAGCCAGCGCGAGCAGAACGCGCTGTCGGTGCGGCTGGAGCTGCAGGCCGACTGCTACGCGGGCATCTGGGCCAACCATTCGCAGCAGGCCAAGCACTGGCTGGACCAGGGCGACATCGAGTCGGCCGTCAACGCCGCCCAGCAGATCGGTGACGACAAGCTGCAGCGCGAGGCCACCGGCACCGTGCGGCCCGACAGCTTCACCCACGGCTCCAGCGCACAGCGCGTGCGCTGGTTCACGCAGGGCTACAAGACGGGCAGCGTGCAGGCCTGCGATACCTTCAACGCACAGGCGCTGTAGGCCCTCCGAGAGGGTGTTTCTGCTGCAATGCGACAATAGCGGTCTGATGACACAACCCTACTCCACCCTTTCGCTGGCAGAACCGCTCAAGCGCGCCGTGGCCGAAATGGGCTACGAGAACATGACGCCCATCCAGGCACAGGCCATTCCGGTCGTGCTGACCGGCAAGGACGTGATGGGCGCCGCGCAGACGGGCACGGGCAAGACGGCGGCGTTTTCGCTGCCGCTGCTGCAGCGCCTGCTCCAGCACGAGAACAGCTCCACCTCGCCTGCGCGCCATCCCGTGCGCGCCCTGGTGCTGCTGCCCACGCGCGAGCTGGCCGACCAGGTGGCGCAGCAGATCGCTTTGTACGCCAAGTACACCAAGCTGCGCAGCACCGTGGTCTTCGGTGGCATGGACATGAAGCCGCAGACGCTGGAACTGAAGAAGGGCGTCGAGGTGCTCGTGGCCACGCCAGGGCGCCTGCTCGACCATATCGAGGCCAAGAACGCGGTGCTCAACCAGGTCGAGTACGTGGTGCTCGACGAGGCCGACCGCATGCTCGACATCGGTTTCCTGCCGGATCTGCAGCGCATCCTGTCGTACCTGCCCAAACAGCGCACCACGCTGCTGTTCTCGGCCACCTTCTCGCCCGAGATCAAGCGCCTGGCGAACAGCTATCTGCAGGATCCCGTGACCATCGAGGTGGCACGCCCCAACGAGACCGCCTCCACCGTGGAGCAGCGCTTCTTCAGCGCGAACGACGACGACAAGCGCCGTGCGATCCGTAAGGTGCTCAAGGACCGCGAAATCCGCCAAGCCTTCATTTTCGTGAACAGCAAGCTCGGCTGCGCGCGCCTGGCGCGCGCGCTCGAGCGCGACGGCCTGCGTACCGCTGCGCTGCACGGTGACAAGAGCCAGGACGAGCGCCTCAAGGCCCTCGACGCCTTCAAGCGCGGTGACGTGGATCTGCTGGTCTGCACCGACGTGGCTGCGCGCGGCCTCGATATCAAGGACGTGCCGGCGGTGTTCAACTACGACGTGCCGTTCAACGCCGAGGACTACGTGCACCGTATCGGCCGCACGGGCCGCGCCGGCGCCACGGGCCTGGCCGTCACGCTCGTGTCGAGCAGCGATGCGCGCCTTGTGGCCGACATCGAGAAGCTCATCAAGAAGAAGATCGAAATCGAGGCCACCGAGCTCGATGAAGACCGCCCGCGTGGCCGCTTCAACGAAGGCCGCCGCGTGTGGCATGAGGAGGACGGAGGCCGCCGGGGTGCCGAGCGTGCTCCCGCGCCGCGCAGCCAGCGCCCCGCGGCGCCGCGCGACCCGTTCTTCGACCGGCCCTACGAGTCCAGCGCCCGTGACGAGGCCCCGAGCTGGGAAGCCGTGGCCAAGGCGCAGCCCGGCCGCAGCAGTCTGTCGGCCAACATCAAGCCCAAGCGCAAGGTGGCAGCCCTGTTCAAGGCGCCGCAGCCCACCACGGTCCAGTAACGCGTTCGCCGGGGCACTCCCTAGCGGGCGTGCCGGTGTTGGGCTGCCGTGCCCAGCAGGGCGGCCACCAGCGCCGCATCGATCTCCTCGAACTCCAGGACCCGGCCGCCGTGCCGTGCCGCGAAATCCTGGGCTGCCTCGGGTGAGCGGAATGCGGGCAGATTGCCCGCCCGCATCGGGCCGCGTGCCGAGGCGCCATGCACGTAGAACGCCCGCCGTGCATCGATCCAGTGGCCCGCGCCCAGGGTCGCATCGGTCACGTACCGTGCCACGATGTCCGCCGCGCTGCGCCCGCGCGCATACATCGGTACGCGTTCCAGGTAGCGCAACAGGCTCAGGGGCGAGTCGAGGAACTGCGCATCGCCGTTCGCGAAGATCACCTGCGCGGCCCAGTCAGGCGCCCGTGCGGGGTACATGCCGCACACGGGGCAGCGGGCTTCGGCCGGCACGGGCCGCGCCGCGTCGGGTGGCTGGCCCGATGCCGGGTCGTAGGGCGTGGGCGGCGCGACCACGCAGACGTCGTCCTCGCCGGGGGCGAGGGCGGTGGTGGTGGCCGCGGGGGGCAGACGCCACCAGCGCCCGCCGGCCGCACCCGCCGCGCACAGCAGCGCGAGTGCCGTCCAGGCGCGGCGCCGGGCAGCGGATGTCGGTTCTGATGCCATGCGCTTGCTCACATGCGGGTGTCGTGCAGGGCGCCGCCGCTGAGGTCGGCCATCTCGGGCGTGATCTCGGCAAAGCGCAGCACGCGGCCGCCATGTTCGGCGGTGAACCGCGTGGCGGCCTCCAGGCTGCCGAAACTCGCGAGCGTGGGGCCCATGGAGCCGTGGCGCCGGCTGCCGCTCACGTAAACGGCCGTGCGCGCATCGATCCAGTGGCCGCGCGGTGCCTCCCAGTCGGCC
>JASLFM010000064.1 GCA_030150585.1 Acidovorax sp. | reverse complement strand
GCAGCGCCGAAACGCTCTCGGGCGGCGAGGCGCAGCGCATCCGGCTTGCATCGCAGATCGGCAGCGGCCTCACGGGCGTGATGTACGTGCTCGACGAGCCCAGCATCGGCCTGCACCAGCGCGACAACGACCGCCTCATCGCCACGCTGCAGCACCTGCGCGACATCGGCAACAGCGTGATCGTCGTCGAGCACGACGAGGACATGATCCGCGCGGCCGACCACTGCGTGGACATGGGGCCGGGCGCGGGCGTGCATGGCGGCCGCGTGATGGCGCAGGGCACCTATGCCGAGCTGTGCGCGCACCCGCAGTCGCTCACGGGGCAGTACCTTTCGGGCGCGCGCAGCATTCCCGTGCCCGCGCGGCGCACGCCCTGGCTGCCCGTGCTGCAGACGCCCGAGGCGGCCGAGCCTGCGAAGAAGGCCAAGCCGCGCTTTCCCGAAAGCGCGGCCAGCCAGCGCAAGAAGGAGCGCCTGGCCGAGCACCGTGCCACGCAGGGCAGCCTGCAATCGCTGCGCCTGATCGGCGCGACGGGGCACAACCTGAAGGGCGTGAGCGTGGACTTTCCCGTGGGCCTGTTCACCTGCGTGACGGGCGTGTCGGGCTCGGGCAAGAGCACGCTCGTCAACGACACGCTCTATGCCGCTGCCGCGCGCCACATCTACCGCGCGCACGAAGAGCCCGCACCGCACGACGCCATCGAGGGGCTGGAATACTTCGACAAGGTCATCAACGTGGACCAGTCGCCCATCGGCCGCACGCCGCGCAGCAACCCGGCCACCTACACGGGCCTGTTCACGCCCATCCGCGAGCTCATGGCCGAGGTGAACACCGCCAAGGAGCGCGGCTATGGCCCGGGCCGCTTCTCGTTCAATGTAGCGGGCGGCCGCTGCGAGGCCTGCCAGGGCGACGGCGTGGTGAAGGTGGAGATGCATTTCCTGCCCGACGTGTACGTGCCCTGCGACGTGTGCCACGGCCAGCGCTACAACCGCGAGACGCTCGAGGTGCTCTGGAAGGGCAAGAACATCGCGCAGATCCTCGACCTCACGGTGGAAGACGCCCATGCCTTCTTCAAGGACGTGCCGACCATCGCGCGCAAGCTGCAGACGCTGCTCGACGTGGGCCTGTCCTACATCCGCCTGGGCCAGAGCGCGACCACGCTCTCGGGCGGCGAAGCGCAGCGCGTGAAGCTCGCGCAGGAGCTGAGCAAGCGCGATACGGGCCGCACGCTCTACATCCTCGACGAACCCACGACGGGCCTGCACTTCGCCGACATCGACCTGCTGCTCAAGGTGCTGCACCAGCTGCGCGATGCGGGCAACACCATCGTGGTGATCGAGCACAACCTCGACGTGATCAAGACGGCCGATTGGCTGATCGACATGGGGCCCGAAGGCGGTGCGGGTGGCGGCACTGTGGTGGCGCAGGGCACGCCCGAGGCGGTGGCGGCGAACGCTGCCAGCCACACGGGGCGGTATTTGAAGCGCTACCTGGGCTAGGCTGGCAGGGCCTGGATCTCCGAGAGACGGAATACCGCCACGCCCTGCACCAGCTCTTGCGCCTGGCCGCGCAGGCTGCTGGCGGCCGCGGCCATTTCCTCCACGAGCGCGGCATTCTGCTGCGTGGCCTGATCCATCTGCACGACGGCCTCGCCCACCTGTGCCACGCCCTGCGACTGCTCGCGGCTCGCGGCGCTGATCTCGCCCATGATGTCGGTCACGCGGCGCACGGCAGCCACCACGTCCTGCATGGTGGCGCCCGCGCGCTCCACGAGCGCGTTGCCCTGCTCCACGTTCTGCACGCTCTCGGAGATCAGTGCCTTGATCTCGCGCGCGGCCTCGGCGCTGCGCTGGGCCAGGCTGCGCACCTCGCCCGCCACCACGGCGAAGCCCCGGCCCTGCTCGCCCGCGCGCGCGGCCTCCACGGCCGCGTTGAGCGCGAGAATGTTGGTCTGGAACGCGATGGAGTCGATCACGCCGATGATGTCCGCGATGCGGCCCGACGAGGCGTGGATGCCCTGCATGGTCCGCACCACCTGCGCCACCACCTCGCCGCCTTGCGTGGCCACGTCGCTCGCGGTCGCGGCGAGCTGGCTGGCCTGGGCGGCGCTGTCGGCGTTCTGACGCACGGTGGCGGTCATCTGCTCCATCGACGCGGCGGTTTCCTCCAGCGCGCTGGCCTGGCTCTCGGTGCGCGCCGAGAGGTCGGTGTTGCCCTGCGCGATTTCGGCGCTCGCCGTGGCCACGCCCTCGGCGCCGCTGCGCACGCGCGCCACCACCTGGGTGAGCTGGGTGCGCATGCGCAGCAGCGCGGCGATCAGGCGGCCCGCCTCGTCGCGGCCATGGCCGATGGCCGGGCCCGACAGGTCGCCCTGCGCCACCGCATTCGCCAGTTCCACGGCCTGCGCGAGCGGGCGCGTGATGGAACGCACGAACACCGCCATCAGCGTGCCGGCCAGCGCCAGGGCCAGCGCGAGCAGCAGGGCCTCGGCGATGAGCGCTTGGCGCAGGTCGGCAATGCGCTGCTGCAGTGCTGCGTCCAGCTGGGACAGGGCCTGTGCGTTGAGGGCGTACAGCGCCTCGATGGTGCGTGTGAAGGTGTCGAAGTACTCCTGTGCCGGAAGGCTCAGCGCGGCGGCATTGATGAGCGACTGGTCCGCGAGCTGCAGCGTGGCGGTGACCTGCGCGCCCAGTGCCTGGGCCGGTGCGTCCAGCGTGCTGCGCCAGCCGGGGTTGGCCTGCGTGGCGCGCGCAAAGTTGCGGAACGTATCGCCCTGCAGTTCCGCCACGCGCTGCTGCAGCGCCACCATCAGGCCCTTGCCTTGCGGAGGCAGTTCGCCGCGCCCCAGGAAGCCCGACCCCTGCGCACGCATCACGCCGAGCTTCTCGCCGAGCATGGGCGCATGCACGAGCGAGGCCTGGATCAGGGCATGCGTGTCCGCGCCGGGATCGAGCTGCAGGCCGTAGGCGTGCAGCAAATCCTCCCCAATGCGCATCGCCTCGGCGATCAGCGCCGTGTGCTGCGCGGTGCTTTGCGCCTGCTGCAGCGTGCGCGCGGCCACGGCCGGTTCGAGCTGCCGCCAGGTCTGCCGCGCCTGGGCCCAGGCCTGGGCCTGTGCGGCGGGCACGCCAGCCTCGGCAAAGCGCGCGTCGACCGCATCCATGGCCTGGGCGACGTTGTCGCGCGCGGCCGGGCGGCGCGCGGCCAGGGCGTCGTCGCCCCCGAGCATGCCCGCCGACAGGCCGCGGTGCACCTGCATCCACTGCACGGCGCGGCTCAGCGCGAGCAGCGGCGCCGCGCCGCGCGCCTCCTGGCGCGCGTGGTCCATGTCCCGCAGGGCGTCGCGCACATGCAGGTAGGTGGGCAGCGCGCTCATGAGCATGCTGATGAGCGCCAGGATGATGAACTTCTGGAGCAGGCTGAGGCGGGACAGGACGGTCATGGCGTGTCTATGCAAGAAGCGTGCGGGGTGGCATGCACCGGCATGGGTGGGCCGGGGTGCCGCCAAGGCCGTGCCCATGGATGGGGTCGGTGCGCGCTCAAGCGGTGTGGATGAAGATGTAACTCAATGTATTTACACGCTGGCGCCATGGTTTTGACCCGCATCAATTCCAAGGGCCCCTGCACGGGCCGTGCCCGCTCGGGAATAATCGCCAAGCCCTTTTCGATCACACGCCCCCATGCCTCTGCCGCCCTTGCATTCCGCATTCCCTGTTCCTTCCTGGTCTGCGCGGGCCGGGGTGGCCGCGTGAGTACGGGCGCGCCGGCCCTGGGGCCGCGGGACCTGCTCGCGGCCCTGGGCGTGGTGGTGCTCTGGGGGCTCAACTTCGTGGTGATGAAATGGGGGCTGCGCAGCTTCACCCCCTTCCAGCTCGGCGCCCTGCGCTATGTGTTCGCGGCACTGCCGCTGGTGCTGCTCGTGCGCCCGCCCCGGCTGCATTGGCGCTGGGTGCTGCTGTATGGGCTCATGCAGGGGGTGGGGCAGTTCGGTTTTCTGTTCATGGCGCTCAAGGTGGGCATGACGGCCGCCCTCGCGAGTGTGCTCATGCAGACCCAGGTGTTCTTCACGGCGCTGTTCGGTTTCGCCGTGCTGCGCGAGCGGCCAGGCAGGCCGCTGCAGTGGAGCATGGGGCTGGCGGCGGCCGGTCTCGGCTGCTTCGCCATGAACTATGCGGGGCCGGCGGCGTCGGCCTCGGGGACCACGCTCGCGGGGCTGGTGCTCGCGGTCTGTGCGGCGGCGTCGTGGGCCGCCTCGAACATCATCGCGCGCCTCGCGCAGCGCGAGACGCCGCACTACGACCCGCTGGCCTTCGTGGTCTGGAGCAGCCTTGTGCCCATCGTGCCGTTCCTGCTGCTGTCGGCCGGTTTCGACGATGGTGCGCAGCACTGGCTGCAGGCGCAGGCCTGGGGTGCGGTGCCCTGGCTGGCCTGGGGCTCGGTGGCCTACCTGGGCTGGGCCGCCACGGTGCTGGGCTACGGGCTGTGGACGGGGCTGCTCAAGCGCCACCCGGCCAACCGCGTGGCGCCCTTCAGCCTGGGCGTGCCCGTGGTGGGCCTGTGCGCGGGCATGTTCGCGCTGGGCGAGGTGGTGACGGCCTGGCAATGGGCCGGCGTGCTGTGTGTGGTCTCGGCCTTGGTGTGCGTGGTGCTCGGACCCCGGATTGTGGTCAAAATGGGCCGCAGCGCTTGATGGGCGAGCGCTGTCAGCTATCAATCAAGGAGTAACAAGCCATGGCGGTATGGGATTTCGTGGTCATCGGCGCGGGCATGGCGGGCGCGTCCATGGGGTGGCAGCTCGCCGGTGCGGCCTCGGTGCTGGTGCTGGAGCGCGAGGCCCAGCCGGGCTACCACACCACGGGCCGCTCGGCGGCGCTGTTCATGGAGACCTACGGCACGAGCGCGATCCAGGCGCTCACGCGCGCGAGCCGCGCTTTTTACGAATCGCCGCCGCCGGGCTTCACCGATGGGCCCATCCTCTCGCCGCGCGGCGTGGTCTACGTGGCCACGCACGAGCAGCTCGACCTGCTGGAGCACACCTACCAGGCGCTGCGCGTGCATTCGCCCCATCTTCAGCGCCTCACGCGCGAGGAACTGCTGGCGCTGCTGCCCTGCCTGCGGCCCGAGGTGGTGGCCGCGGGCCTGTCGGAGCCTGGTGCGGCCGATATCGACGTGCATGCGCTGCTGCAGGGCTATCTGCGCGGCCTGCGCCAGCGCGGCGGCCAGGTGCGCACCCACGCCAGGGTGGCGGGCCTGGCGCGCACGGGCGGTGTTTGGACCGTGACGCTTGCGGACGGCAGCGCCGTGCAGGCGCGCAACGTGGTGAACGCGGCCGGCGCCTGGGCGGACGAAGTGGCCCTGCTCGCGGGCGCCGCGCCCGTGGGCCTCACGCCGTGCCGGCGCACGGCCTTCACCTTTCCCGTGCCGCCGGGCATGGACGCACACGCCTGGCCCGCCGCCATTGGCGTGGACGAGGGCTACTACTTCAAGCCCGACGCGGGCCAGTTGCTGGGCTCGCCCGCCAATGCCGACCCCGTGGCGCCGCACGACGTGGTGCCCGAGGAGCTGGACGTGGCCACGGGCATCTGGCGCATCGAGGAGGTCACCACCTTCCAGATCCGCCGCCCCTCGCACACCTGGGCGGGGCTGCGCTCCTTTGTGGCCGATGGCGATTTCGTGATTGGCTGGGACGGGGGAGCCGAAGGCTTCTTCTGGCTCGCCGCGCAGGGCGGCTACGGCATTCAGAGCGCGGCGGGCTATGCGCTGCTGGCGCGCAACCTGGCGCTGGGCGAGCCGCTGGATGCCGCGCTGCTGGCCCAGGGCGTGGGCCCCGAGGTGGTGGCAGGGCTGTCGCCCCGCCGCTTGCGTTGAGCTGCCGCTGAATTACAGCGGGCGCCGCCGCGCGAAGCGCACCACCGTCACGCCCGCGCGCGCCTGGCGCGTGGAGGGCATGACGAGCACGCAGTCGTCGTAGGGCGTCACCACCGGCTCGCCATCGTTGTCGCCGATCACGGTGCCGGCCTGGGCAATGACTTCGAGGCCGGTGAACGGCGCGGTGAAGCGAAAGCCCTCGCTTTGGGCGACCACGGGGCCGGTCACTTCGAGCGCCCACTGGCGCGGCGCGTCGGCCAGGCGCCAGCCGGGCAGCACGCGCGCGAGCTCGTCGGCATCCACCACGTCCGCAGCGGCCAGGAAGCGCGCGCACTGGTCCTGCGCCACGGCGCGGCTGGCCGGGTCGCCGTGGAAGCCGCACTCAATGAGCAGCGAGCGCGAGTCACCGGCCTGGGCATCGGGCTGGCCGAAGCGGCCGTAGTCGCGCATGCGTACGCCGTCCTTATGGCCCGCGTCGACCACGATGTGCTCGGGCGCGGCCATGGCGCGCGCGAGCTGCAGGTTGCGCGGCTGCACGCCCGTGAGCAGCAGCGGCGCCGAAGGCTCGTGCATGGAGTGGATGTCGAGCAGCCAGTCGGCCTGGCTGACGAAGGGCCGCAGCGCGGCGGCGCGGCGGCGTTCGCGCGTGCTGCCGTCGTCGATGCGCGCGTCGATCCACTGGCGGTTGAGGTCCTCGTCGGTGAAGCGCGAGGCATCGTGATCGGCGGCGTCGAATCGGTCAAAGGCCTCGAGGTTGCAGAACGCGAGCGTGAGGCTGCCCCGCTGCGGGCGCAGGCCCGACTCGAGCAGGCCCTTGAGCGCCCAGGCGCCGCACAGCTCGTTGCCGTGCACCAGGGCGCTGACCATGACGTGGCGGCCGGGCTGCCCGGAGTCGAAGCGCCACACGCCTTCGGTGCCGGTGTTGCCCGCGCGCCAGGCGGAGATATCGGGCGCGGGGAGGTCGAATTGCAGGGGCATGCTCATTCCTCGATCTTCGCGAACTGCACGATCTTGGTGTACTTGGCGATCTCGTCGTTCCAGAACTTGGACAGGTTCACGTCGGGCGACGCCACGCCCGAGCCGGCGGCGGCCATCTTCTGGCGGAAGTCGGGCGAGCGCAGGGTGTCGTTCAGCGCTTTCTTGAGCTTGGCGGCCACCGGCTGCGGCAGGTTGGCCGGGCCCATGAGGGCGAACCAGCTCTCGATGTCCACGTTCTTGAACTGCGGGAACTCGGCCAGCGCGGGAATGTCGGGCGTGGCCGGCGCGCGCTTGGCGGCTGTGGTGCCCAGTGCAATGACCTTGCCAGCCTTGATGTGCGGCAGCCCGCTGGAGAGCACGAACACGCCGAACTCCAGGTTATTGCCCACCAGGTCGTTGGTCAGCGGCGCCACGCCGCGGTAGGGGATGTGGGTCATGAACAGGCCGCCCTGCTCCTTGACCATCTCGCCGGCCAGGTGCAGCGCCGTGCCCACGCCCGAGCTGCCGTAGCTGAATTTGCCGGGGTTCTTCTTGACGAGCTGGGTGAATTCGTTGGCGTTCTTCGCGCCCGCCTTGATGGAGGCCACCAGCACCATGGGCTGCGAGCCGATCAGCCCGATGGGCGTGAACTGCGTGGGGCTGTACTTCACGCTCTTGGAGATCAGCTTGGCGATGGCCAGCTCGTTGTTGGCGCCCACGAGCAGCGTGTAGCCGTCGGGCGCGGCGTTGGCGACCTTCTGCGCGCCGATGGTGCCGCCCGCACCGCCCAGGTTCTCGATCACCACGGGCTGGCCCAGGCGGGTGGACAGCTCGGCACCCACCAGGCGGCCCATGAGGTCGGTGCTTCCGCCGGGCGGGTAGCCCACGACGATGGTGATGGGCTTGGTGGGGTAGTCCTGCGCGCTGGCGGGGCCGGCGGCCAGCAGGGCCAGGCCGCACAGCAGGGCGGCGCGGCGCAGAAGGTGGGGCGTTCGCATGGGGGCTCCTTGTCGGTGTGTTTCCGATTGTGCGGAGGTGGGCACTGCACCATGGTGCCGAAATGGCACGAACCCGTGCCACTATGGTTGTGGCGCGGCGGCTTTCAGCGCTGCGTGATGGCGCGCCAGAGCGCCTCGGCCAGCGGCCCCAGGCGGTGCTTGGGGCGGTACAGGCGCACGTCGAAGCGGGCTTCCATGCGTTTGTCGCCCGCAGGGGCGAGGCGCGCGGCCTTGCAGTCGGCATGCACCATGGACCAGGGCAGCCAGGCCACGCCCAGGCCCTTGAGCACGTACTCGTAGTGCGCGTCGGCCGAATCGCACTCCACGATGCGCTGCAGGCGCGGCGCGAGCGGGTGGTGGGCCAGGTGGTCCTCCACGAGGCGCCCGAGTGCCAGCGTGCGTGCGTAGGCCAGATAGGGCACGGGGCCCGTGCCGGTGAAGGCGTGCAGCGGCGCGCCGCGCGCGTCGGCCCGCGAGACGGGCACGAGCCGGTCGGTGGCCACCGTGACGTGCGTGAACTGGCGCGCATCCAGGCGCACGGCCAGCGCCGGGTGGTGGTAGACGAGCGTGAAATCGGCCTCGCCGCGTTCGAGCAGGGCCACGGTCTCGGCCAGCGTGCGCGTGAGCACGCGCACCTCGCCGCCTTGCAGCACCGGGCCCAGGCGTACGAGCCAGTCGGCCACCACGGTGCGCGCGAGCGTGCGGCCCGTGGCCAGCGTTGCCGTGCGCGCCTGGCGTCCGGCAAGGGCCTGCAGCTCCTCGTGCGACTGCGCGAGGCCGCGCGCCATCTGCTCGGCGGTGTCCAGGAAGGCCTGGCCCGCGGGCGTGAGCCGTACGGGGCCGCCGCCGCGCTCGACGAGCGGCGTGCCGGCCCAGGCCTCGAGCGCGCGGATGCGGCGCCCGAAGGCCGGGTGCGTGACGTGGCGCAGCTCGGCCGCGCGCGTGAAGCTGCGCTCCTGCGCGAGCAGGATGAAGTCCTCCAGCCACTTGAGTTGCATGGCCGGGGGTGGCAGCGGGGTCAGGCGCGCGCGGCGTTGAGCGCGGCGCGCGTGCCGAGGGCCGCGCGGCGCGCGGCATCGGCGAAATGGTCGTCGCTGGCCGCGTAGAGGATGGCACGCGACGAGTTCACGATGATGGGGCCGCCCTCGCGCAGGCCCGCACGCACGGTGGCCGCGGCATCGCCGCCCTGGGCACCGACGCCCGGAATCAGCAGCGGCAGCGTGGGTGCGATGCTGCGCACGCGCTCGATCTCGGCCGGGTAGGTGGCGCCCACCACCAGGCCGAGCTGGCCATTCTTGTTCCAGGGGCCCTGGGCCAGCCCCGCCACGTGCTCGTACAGCAGCGGCTGCCCGGGCACACTGGCCAGCCGCTGGGCCTGCAGGTCGTCGCCGCCAGGGTTGGAGGTGCGGCACAGCAGGAAGGCGCCCTTGCCGTGGTACGCAAGGTAAGGCGCGACCGAATCGAAACCCATGAAGGGCGAGAGCGTGACGGCGTCGGCGCCGTAGCGCTCGAAGGCTTCGCGCGCGTACTGCTCGGCCGTGGAGCCGATGTCGCCACGCTTGGCGTCGAGGATCACGGGCACGTGCGGCGCGTTGCAGCGCATGTGCTGCATCAGGCGTTCGAGCTGGTCCTCGGCACCGTGGGCCGCGAAGTAGGCGATCTGGGGCTTGAAGGCGCAGGCCAGGTCGGCTGTGGCGTCGACGATGGCGGCGCAGAAGTCGTAGATCTTGCGCGGATCGTTTTGCAGCGCGCCCGGGAAGCGGCTTGGCTCCGGGTCCAGGCCCACGCACAGCATGGATTGGTTTTGCGTGGTCGCGTCGCGCAGCATGTCAAGGAAGGTCATGGGCGTGATTTTAGGTGGCGCGGCACAATGCAGCCCCATGCCCGCTTTCTCGCGCCGCCAACTGGCCCTGCTCATTGTCTTGACCGTGGTCTGGGGGCTCAATTGGCCCGTCATGAAACTGGGGGTGACGGGGTTTCCTCCTCTCACGTTCCGCGCGATATGCATGTGGATGGGCGTGCCGGTGATGGGCTTGGCGCTGTGGGTGCTGAGGGTACCGTTCGCGGTGCCGCGCGCGCACTGGGCCGGGTTGCTGTGGCTGGGCTTGGTGAACATGGTGTTCTGGCATGGGTTGGCCATCGTGGCCATCTCCACCCTGTCGAGCGGGCGCGCTGCCATCCTGGGCTACACCATGCCGATCTTCTCGGCTGTGCTGGGCGCGCTGGCCTTTGGCGATCGGCTGGCGGCGCGTGCCTGGGGCGGCGTGGCGGCCGCGGCGCTGGGCGTGCTGCTGTTGCTGTGGCACGAGCTGGCGCACCTGGGCGGGCGACCGCTGGGCGTGGCGCTGATGCTCATCGCGGCAGCCACCTGGGCGCTGGGCACGCAACTGTTGCGGCGCAGCAGCCTGCCCGTGCCCACGTTGACGCTGGCGTTCTGGATGACGGTGGAGACCGCCGTCGCCATCGGCGTGCTGGCGTTGTTGCTGGAGTGGCGGGAATGGCATGTGCCTGGTGCCGTGGCCTGGGGCGCGATCGTCTACAACGCGGTCCTCGCGCTCGGTTTTGCGCAAGCGGCGTGGTTCGTCCTGGTGCGCGGGCTGCCGCCGGTTGCGTCCACGCTGAGCGTGATGATGATTCCCGTGCTCGGCGTGTTCAGCGGAGCGCTGTGGCTCGGCGAGCGCCTGCACTGGCAGGATTGGGCGGCCGTGGCGCTGATGGTGCTGGCCATTGCCTCGGTGCTGTGGCCGCGG
>JASLFM010000019.1 GCA_030150585.1 Acidovorax sp. | reverse complement strand
GCGGCCATGCGCGGCCGCCGTCGCTCAAGGTGAACGTTTGCTTCGAGTCCGGCTGGTTCGCCGAGGGTGAAATCTCCTATGCCGGCGCGCGCGCCGAGGCCCGTGCGCGCCTGGCGGGCGAGGTGCTGCGCGAGCGGCTGGTGCGCGAGGTCACGGCCCTGTACTGCACGGGCCCCGCAGGCGGCGGCGGCGTGCGCACCGCGCTGCGCCCGCGCCTGGGCACCGTCTCTTGCCTGGTGCCGCGCGAGGCGGTGGCCGAAGGCTTCGTGATGCTGGACTGAATGCCATGAACACCGACCCGAACTCCCTCACCGTGCCCCTGTACCGCCTGGCCCACAGCCGCACGGGCGACAAGGGCAACCGCTCCAACATCAGCGTGATCGCCTGGCACCCCGCGCTGTGGGATCTGCTCGTGGCACAGGTGACCGAGGAGGCCGTGGCGCGCCAGTTCGCGCAGCGCCAGCCGGGCCGCGTCACGCGCTACCTGCTGCCGCAGCTGCAGGCCATGAACATCGTGATCGACGAGGTGCTCGACGGCGGCGTGAACGACGCGCTCAACCTCGACAGCCACGGCAAGGCGCTGTCCTTCCTGCTGCTGGACCTGCCCGTGCAGGTGCCTGGGGCGCTGGTGCCGTACCTCGCCGGGCCGCGCTGAAGCGATGGCCCCTGTTCCTTTTCCCTTTCCATACCTAGATCCAAGGAGACAAGCATGACCTTCTTCCCCATCCAGCGGCGCTACGCCGTGGCCCTCGCGTGCGGCTTCGCGTTCACCGGCGTCGCCTTCGCACAGGCGTACCCCGCCAAGGCCATCACCTTCGTCGTGCCGTTCGCGGCGGGCAGCGCCACCGACCAGCTCGCGCGTGCCGTGGGCCAGTCGGTCACCACGGACACCAGGCAACCCGTGGTGGTGGACAACAAAGCGGGCGCGAGCGGCATGATTGCCGCGCAGTTCGTGGCCAAGGCCCCGGCCGACGGCTACACGGTGCTCATCACCACCAACACCACGCATGCCGCTAACGAGCACCTGTACAAGAAACTGCCGTACGACCCGGTGAAGGATTTCGTGCCCGTCACGGGCCTGGGCAAGGGCGGCCAGGTGCTGGTGGTGAATGCCAATGCGCCCTACAAGAACGTGGGCGAGCTGCTGGCCGCCGCGAAGAAGAACCCTGGCAAGCTCAGCTTCGGCAGCGGCAGCTCGTCGAGCCGCGTGGCGGGCGAGATGCTCAAGCAGCTCGCGCACGTGGATATCCTGCACGTGCCCTACAAGAGCAACCCGTTGGCCATCACCGACCTGCTGGGCGGGCAGATTGACCTCATGATCACCGATACCTCCACGGGCGTGCCGCAGGTCAAGAGCGGCAAGCTGCGCGCCCTGGGCTACTCCACGCAAAAGCGCAGCGCCCAGTTGCCCGACGTGCCCACGATTGATGAGGCGGGCGTGAAAGGCTACGACATGGGCTACTGGTTCGCCGCCTACGTGCCCGCCGGCACGCCCGCGCCCCTGGTGGCGCGCCTGAATGAACTACTGGCCCAGGCCACGAAGAGCGCGGCCGCCAAGTCCTTCTACGAGATGGCGGGCTCCGAGCCCTGGCCCACCACGCCGGAGGAGCTGGCGAAGTTCCAAGCCGCCGAGACCCAGAAGTGGGGCAAGGTGATCAAGGCTGCCGGCATCGAGGCCGAGTAGGCCTGCCACGCAACGGCTCTGGGGCGGCTAGGCGATAGCCATCGTTGCCTTGAAATGGCTCCAGTGCTTTTCTGGCAAGCGCTGGCTGCTCTTCTTTATGGAGCGCCAGCGCATCTGATCCGCATTTCCAGGCCGGATCTGCTCCTGTACGCGTTCCCAGGGCTCGCTTAGAGTTGGGTTTCCCCGGAGACAAGCCCCACTGGAACCGACCGAATGATCCGACGACTTCGCCTGCAATTCCTATTGGCCATTGGCGTGCTTTGCGTGGCAGGCACGCTGGCGGCCGCCCCCGCCACGGAGGCGCCCGCTGACGGCATGGCTTCGCGCGTTCTGGCCTGCGTGGTGTGCCACGGCAAGGAAGGGCGCGCCACGCCCGACGGCTACTTTCCCCGCATCGCAGGCAAGCCTGCGGGCTACCTCTACAACCAGTTGCTCAACTTCCGCGAGGGGCGGCGCAGCTATCCGCAGATGGCTTACCTGATCGAGCACCTCACGGACGGTTACCTGCGCGAGATCGCGGGCCACTTCGCGGCTCTGGAGCTGCCATACCCGCCGCCGCTCGCGCCCCAGGCACCCGCAGCGGTGATCGAGCGCGGGCGCACGCTTGTGCAGCAAGGGGATGCCGCGCGCCAGCTCCCGGCCTGCGTGCAGTGCCACGGGCAGGCCATGACGGGGGTGGCGCCGTCCATCCCCGGCCTGCTGGGCCTGCCGCGCGACTATCTTAACAGCCAGCTCGGGGCTTGGACCACGGGACAGCGCCGTGCCCAGTCGCCCGACTGCATGGCCCGCATCGCACGCCAGCTCACGCCCGACGACGTAAGTGCTGTGTCTGCCTGGCTGGCCGCGCAGCCCGTGCCTGCGGGCGGCAAGCCTGCCACGGCCTTGCCTGCTTTGCTGCCGCTGCCCTGCGGTGGTGTTGATCTGGCCGCCATGCCGCGCTGAGGAGGCTGCCATGCGACGCTTTGCCAAGGTGATTGGATTGCTCGCCCTGCTGGGTGGTGTGCTGGCCGCCGTCGTGGCCTGGCTTAACGTGCGAGGCGAGCAGCCTTTGCCGGATGCAACGCAGCCGCAGGCCGCTGCGCAGGATCGGGTGGCGCGTGGGGAGTATCTCGCCCGCGCGGGCGACTGCATGGCGTGCCACACGGTGCCCGGTGGTGCGCCCTACGCAGGCGGGCGGGGCATCGAGACGCCATTCGGTGTGGTGTATGCGCCTAACTTGACGCCCGACCCAGAAACGGGCCTGGGCCGCTGGACGCCCGCCGAATTCTGGCGCGCCCTGCACAATGGCCGCTCCAAGGATGGCCGCTTGCTGTACCCGGCCTTCCCCTATCCCAATTACACGCGGGTGACGCGCGAGGATGCGGACGCGATCTACGCCTACTTGCAGAGCCTGCCGGCCTCGGCGCAGCCCAACCGCGCGCATGCGTTGCGCTTTCCGTACAGCACGCAAGCGGCGCTGGCCGTCTGGCGTGCGCTGTTCTTCTCTCCGGGCGAAGCTGTGGCGGATCCTGCGCAGACGGCCGAATGGAACCGGGGTGCCTATCTTGTGAACGGACTGGGCCACTGCGCGGCATGCCACACGCCGCGCAATGCCTTGGGCGCTGCGAGCGAGGCGCAGGCTTTCAATGGTGGGCTTATTCCCGTGCAGAACTGGTACGCCCCGGCGCTCAACATGGCCGCGGAGGCCGGGGTGGCCGATTGGCCGGAGGACGACGTGGTGGCGCTGCTACGCACGGGTGTGGCGCCGCAGGGCGGGGTGTCCGGCCCCATGGCCGAGGTGGTGTTCCGCAGCACGCAGTACCTCAGCGATGCGGATCTGCGCGCCATGGCCACCTATCTGCGCGCGCTGCCGTCTCGGGAGCGTGCTTCGGCCGGCGTGGCCAAGCCGGCGGCGAACGTCCTGGATCGTGGCGCCAAGGTGTACGAGCAGCAGTGCGCCCAGTGCCACGGCGAGGCGGGCCAGGGGAGGCCGGGGGCGTTTCCAGCCCTGGCAGGCAATCGGGCCGTGATGATGGCCGATCCTACGAATGTGGTGCGCGTGGTGCTGCAGGGCGGCTACCTGCCCGCCACGGCAGGCAATCCGCGGCCCCACGGCATGCCGCCCTTCATGCAGGTGCTGGGCGACGAGGAGGTGGCGGCCGTGGCCACGTTCATCCGCAACGCATGGGGAAACCAGGCGCCGGGAGTCGGTACCATGGAGGTCTATCGCGCCCGGGAGCGGCGCGGCTCCTGATGAAACCCTCCATGGAAGAACGCCCGGCGCTATCGAAAGCAATTCCCGAAGACACCGGCTGGTGGGTGGTCTGCCTCTGCGCGGGCTGGTGCGGCGTGTGCCGCGACTACCGGACGCTTTTCGACGGCCTGGCGGCTGCGCACCCCCGGGTGCGCTTCGAATGGGTGGATGTGGAGGATGAGGAGGCGCTGGCGGGTGACCTGGATGTGGAGACTTTCCCCACGCTGCTGATCGCCGATGGTCGCCAGGCCCGCTTTCTCGGGCCGCTGCTGCCGCAGGCGCCGGTGCTGGAGCGGCTCTTGGCGAGCCTGCAGGATGGGGAGGGCGCGCCGGTCGTTCTGCCCGGCGAGGCCCAGGGCGTGTTCGAGCGCGTTCGTGCCGCACGGCGCTGAATAATCAATGCCCTGATGCAAATTGCGTGCCGCCGCCTTTGCAAGCCGGGGCTTTACCGGATACAATAGGAGCTTCACGACCAAACGGGCGGGTACTAACCGCCCGTTTTTTTTGGTCGAATGGATTGTGGAGCTCGAAGCTGCCGGGGCCTGTTCCGGTGGTTGTCGGGTTTTTCGTACTTCCGGGATGGACTGAAGAAACACGTGGCATTACAGCAGATCGTCGAACAAACCGTGGCTGGACTGGGCTATGACCTGGTGGAGATCGAGCGCTCCGCCGGCGGGCTGCTGCGCGTGACGATTGATTGGCCGTGGCAGCCGTCCACCGAGGGTGTTCAGGCCTTGCCCGAGCAGTTCGTCACGGTGGAAGATTGCGAGAAGGTGACGCGCCAACTGCAGTTCGCGCTAGAGGTCGACGGCGTGGACTACGCGCGGCTGGAAGTGTCCTCGCCCGGCATCGACCGCCTGCTGCGGGGCGAGTTGGACTTTGTGCGCTTCGAGGGCGAGGTGATCGACATCACGCTCAAGGCACCCATAGGCGCCGCCGCCGCAGGGCAGGTGAGCGCCAATCGCAAGAAATTTCGCGGCCAACTGGCGCGTGCCGAGTCCGGAGGCTGGCAGATCGTCTGGAGTGACGAACCGCCGCCCAAGCCGGGGCAAAAGGTGAGCAAGAAGCGCGTTCCGGCGCCGCTGCAGGTGCTGGGCTTCACGCTCGATGAATTGCGGGAGGCGCGGTTGGCGCCCATCGTCGATTTCAAGGGGCGGGGCGCCAAGCCCGCCCCGGTGCAGGGCTGAGCCGCGCAAAAAACAAGTTATGGGTGGCCCGCCGCACGCGGCCGGAGCCCGGGGTGATTGAAATAGGAGAGTCGTCGCATGAATCGCGAACTGTTGATGTTGGTCGAGGCCATTTCGCGCGAGAAGAACGTGGAGCGCGATGTGGTCTTTGGCGCCGTGGAATCGGCCCTGGCCCAGGCCACCAAGAAGCTGTATGACGGCGAGGTGGACATCCGCGTGTCCATCGACCGCGACAGCGGCGTCTACGAGACTTTCCGCCGCTGGCTCGTTGTGCCCGACGATGCCGGTCTGCAGAACCCCGACGCCGAAGAGCTGCTCATGGACGCACAGGACCGCGTGCAGGGCATCCAGGTGGGCGAGTACATCGAGGAAGCCGTCGAGTCCGTGCCTATCGGCCGCATCGGCGCGATGGCGGCCAAGCAAGTCATCCTGCAGAAGATCCGTGATGCCGAGCGCGAAATGCTGCTCAACGACTTCATGTCGCGCGGCGAGAAGATTTTCACCGGCACCGTCAAGCGCATGGACAAGGGCGACATCATCGTCGAGTCGGGCCGCGTGGAAGGTCGCCTCAAGCGCAGCGAGATGATCCCCAAGGAAAACCTGCGCAACGGAGACCGTGTGCGCGCCATGATCATGGAGGTGGACCTGACGCTGCGCGGCGCACCCATCATCCTGTCGCGTTCGGCGCCCGAGTTCATGATCGAGCTGTTCCGCAACGAAGTGCCCGAGATCGAGCAGGGCCTGCTGGAGATCAAGAGCTGCGCCCGTGACCCGGGCAGCCGGGCCAAGATCGCCGTGCTGAGCCACGATAAACGCGTGGACCCCATCGGCACCTGCGTGGGCGTGCGCGGCACGCGTGTGAATGCCGTGACCAACGAGCTGGCCGGTGAGCGCGTGGACATCGTGCTGTGGTCCGAGGATCCGGCACAGTTCGTGATCGGCGCGTTGGCCCCTGCCAATGTCTCCTCCATCGTGGTTGATGAAGAAAAGCACGCCATGGACGTGGTGGTGGACGAGGAAAATCTTGCCATCGCCATCGGCCGTGGCGGCCAGAACGTGCGCCTCGCGTCCGACCTCACGGGCTGGAAGATCAACATCATGGACGCCGCCGAAAGCGCGCAGAAGCAGGCCGATGAGACCAGTGCAGCCCGCAAGCTGTTCATGGAGAAGCTCGATGTGGATGAGGAGATCGCCGACATCCTGATCGAGGAAGGCTTCGCCAGTCTGGAAGAGGTGGCCTACGTGCCGCTGCAAGAAATGCTCGAGATTGAGAGCTTCGACGAAGATACCGTGAATGAGCTGCGTGCCCGCGCCAAGGACGCGTTGCTCACCATGGAAATCGCCCGCGAGGAAAGCGTGGAAAGCGTGTCGCAAGACCTGCGCGACCTCGAGGGACTTACGCCGGAACTGATCGCCAAGCTGGCGGCAGGCGGCGTGCACACACGAGATGACCTGGCCGATCTGGCCATTGACGAACTGACCGAACTGACCGGCCAGTCTGCCGAAGATGCGAAAGCCTTGATCCTGAAGGCGCGCGAGCACTGGTTTACGGGGCAAGAGTAAAGGTCAGGGAGGTTCATACCGAATATGTCGAGTAACACTGTCGCCGAGTTTGCAGCCGAACTCAAAAAATCGCCTGAAACCCTGCTCGAACAGCTCAAGTCCGCTGGGGTGTCTAAGGCGTCCTCGCAGGACGCCCTGACCGAGTCCGACAAGCAGAAGCTGCTGGCCTTCCTGCAGGCCAGCCATGGCACTGCGGGTGGCGATCGCAAGAAGATCACGCTGGTGAAAAAGTCCACCAGCGAAATCAAGCAGGCCGATGCCACGGGCAAGGCCCGCACCATCCAGGTGGAAGTGCGCAAGAAGCGCACCTTCATCAAGCGCGATGAAACCGAAGGCGTGGCCGATGCGGCAGACGCCGGGCAGGACGGCACCTCGCAGGAAGACCAGGAGCTGGCCCGCCGCGAGGAAGAGGCGCGCCGCCAGGCCGAGTTGATCCGCCGCCAGGAGGAAGACCTTGCCGCCGAGCGCGCCGCCCGCGAGGAACGCGAGCGCCGCGAGCGCGAAGCCTCCGAGCGCGCTGCAGCCTATGCCGCCCAGGAGGCCGAGAAGAAGGCCCAGGCCAACGCCGCGCGCGAAGAGGCCCAGCAGCAGGCCGCGGCCGATGCCGCCGCCCGTGCGGCCGCCCAGGAAGAAGCGCGTGCCAAGGCCGATGCCGAGTCCAAGGCACGTGCCGCCGAAGAGACTGCGCGCGCCGCCGATCTCGACGAGCGCCGCCGCAAGGCCCTGGCCGAGGCCGAGGCCATCCGGGCCATGATGGCCGCGCCCAAGAAGGTGCTGGTCGCCAAGAAGCCCGAGGAACCCAAGCCCGCCGCTCCCGCAGGCGACGCCAAGAAGGGTACGCTGCACAAGCCGGCCGTGGGTACCGGCGGTGCGCGTGCCAATGCGCCCGCGGCGCCGGCCGGTGGTAACAAGGAGGTGAAGTCTGCCAAGCTCTCGTCGAGCTGGGCGGGCGACACTGCCAAGAAGAAGGAAATCAAGACCCGCGGCGATTCCAGCGGTGGCGTGGGCCGCAACAGCTGGCGTTCGGGTCCGCGCGGCGGTCGCCGCAACGACCGCGACGACCACCACCAGCAGCAGGCTGCACCGGTCGAGGCGCGTGTGATCGAAGTGCACGTGCCCGAGACCATCACCGTGGCCGAGCTGGCCCACAAGATGGCGGTGAAAGCCAACGAGGTCATCAAGGCGCTGATGAAGATGGGCCAGATGGTCACCATCAACCAGCCGCTGGACCAGGATACGGCCATGATCGTGGTCGAGGAAATGGGCCACAAGGCCGTGGTGGCTGCGCTGGACGACCCCGAGGCCTTCACCGACGAGGAAGTGTCGAACCAGCAGGCCGAGCTGCTGCCGCGTGCGCCCGTGGTCACTGTCATGGGCCACGTGGACCACGGCAAGACCTCGCTGCTGGACTACATCCGCCGCTCCAAGGTGGCGGTGGGCGAAGCCGGCGGCATTACGCAGCACATCGGCGCCTACCACGTGGAAACCCCACGCGGCATGATCACCTTCCTCGACACCCCTGGTCACGAGGCCTTCACGGCCATGCGTGCGCGCGGCGCCCAGGCGACCGACATCGTCATCCTGGTGTGCGCGGCCGACGACGGCGTGATGCCGCAGACGCGCGAAGCCATCAAGCACGCGAAGGCGGCTGGTGTGCCCATCGTGGTTGCCATCACCAAGGCCGACAAGCCCGATGCCAACCTCGACCGCGTCAAGCAAGGCC
>JASLFM010000485.1 GCA_030150585.1 Acidovorax sp. | reverse complement strand
CCGACCAGTGCACCACCCGGGAACACCGTTTTCGGCAGCGCTTGCGGCGTACCGTTGTTGATGGCGCGCGCGCCATAGCCGATGCGCTTGCCGCCTTCGATGTGTGCGCGGATGGCAGGGTGGGCCTTCCAGCGCTGCATTTCCTCGAAGGGGCTCATGTACGGGTTCTGGTAGTCCAGGCCGATGACGAAGCCGAGCGTGACCTTGTTGTCTTCCAGGTGATACAGGAAGCCGCCGCCAAAGGTGTCGTCTTCCATCGGCCAGCCTGCGGTGTGGACCACCAGGCCGGGCTTGGCCTTGGCCGGATCGATTTCCCAGAGTTCCTTGATGCCGATGGCGAAGGTCTGCGGATCTTTGCCGGCGTTGAGCTGGAATTTCTCCAGCAACTGCCGGCCCAGATGGCCGCGCGCGCCTTCCGCGAAGATGGTGTACTTGCCGAGCAGTTCCATGCCGAGCTGGAAGTTCTCGGTGGGCTCGCCGTCCTTGCCGATGCCCATGTTGCCGGTGGCCACGCCCTTGACGGAGCCGTTTTCGTTGTAAAGCACTTCGGCAGCCGCGAAGCCGGGGAAGATTTCCACGCCCAGCGCCTCGGCCTGCTCGGCCAGCCACTTGGTCACGTCGCCCAGGCGCACGATGTAGTTGCCATGGTTCTGCGCAAAGGGCGGCAGGAAGAAGTTGGGCACGCGAAAGCCCGATTTCTCGCCCAGGAAGACGTAGGCGTCGTCGGTCACGGGCTGGTTCAGGGGCGCGCCTTTTTCCTTCCAGTCGGGAATCAGCTCGGTGAGTGCCTTGGGGTCCATGATGGCGCCCGAGAGGATGTGCGCGCCGGGCTCGGAGCCTTTCTCGAGGACCACCACCGAGACGTCCTGCCCCTTCTGCGCGGCCAACTGCTTGAGGCGGATGGCCGTGGCCAGGCCGCCAGGGCCACCGCCCACGACCACCACGTCGTATTCCATGGACTCGCGGGGGCCGTATTGGGCAAGGATTTCTTCGTTGGTCATGACTGTCTCATCGGGCGTTTGATAATGGGGAATTCTCGAAGGATGGCGCCCTGGGGGCGCTGTCCTGCGCGCGACCGATTGTATTCATGCGCAGCAAGACAATCGAACGATCGTTCTATTTTTATCCGTGGGGAGACTCTAAATGGCCTACACCATCGACCTGTCCGGCCGCATCGCCCTGGTGACGGGCGCTTCCAGCGGCCTGGGAGCGCAGTTCGCGCGCACCCTGGCGCGCGCCGGCGCGGCCGTGGTGCTCGCAAGCCGCCGCGTGGAAAAGCTCAAGGACCTGCGCGCCCGCATCGAAGGCGAGGGCGGGGACGCGCATGTGGTGGAGCTCGACGTGACCGACCTCGACTCCATCAGGGCCGCCGTGGCCCATGCCGAGACGGAGATGGGCTCGATCGACATCCTCGTGAACAACTCGGGCGTCTCCACCACGCAGCGGCTGCAGGACGTGACCGAGGCCGACTACGACTTCATCTTCGATACCAACACCAAGGGCGCGTTCTTCGTCGCGCAGGAAGTGGCCAAGCGCATGCTCGCGCGCTCGCGCGGCGCCGCGCCGGGCAGCTTCACGGGCGGGCGCATCATCAACATAGCCTCCATGGCGGGGCTCAAGGTGCTGCCGCAGATCGGCGCCTACTGCATGAGCAAGGCCGCCGTGGTGCAGATGACCCGCGCCATGGCCCTGGAGTGGGGGCGCTTCGGCATCAATGTGAACGCACTGTGCCCGGGCTACATCGACACCGAGATCAACCACCACCACTGGCAGACCGAACAGGGCCAGAAGCTCGTGGCCATGCTCCCGCGCAAGCGCGTGGGGCAGCCGCAGGACCTCGATGCGCTCATCGTCATGCTCGCAAGCGACCAGAGCCACTTCGTGAATGGCGCCGTGATTGCCGCGGACGACGGCTTTGCGGTCTGACGCGGTACCCCATCCTGGGGTTACCACCGGCATTTTTGCGGGGCTGGGCGCGGGCGCGCTGTGGGGCCTGTCGTTCGTGGCACCGCGCATGCTGGGCGGCTTTGCGGCGCTCGACGTAACAGCGGGGCGCTTCGTCACCTACGGACTGGTGGCCCTGGTGATGATGGGCTGGGGCCTGCGCACGCGCGCACTGCCCACGGGGCGCCAGGCGCTCGCGGCGCTGGGCCTGAGCGTGCTGGGCTTCACGGGCTACTACCTGCTGCTGGTGCTTGCCATCCGCGACATGGGCGTGGCGCTGCCCGCGCTCATCATCGGCACCATTCCGGTGTGGGTCATGGTGCTGGGCAAGCCGAAAGGGCTGCGCTGGGCGGCGCTGCTGCCGGGCCTGGCGCTCACGGTGGCGGGGCTGGTCCTCATGGCCGATCTGCATGGCGGCGAGGTGGGGGCGACGCCTGTGCATTTCGGGCGCGGCCTGGTGTTCGCCACGGGCGCGCTCGTGAGTTGGACGGTGTTCGCGCTGCTCAACGCGGCCTGGTTGCGGCGCCATCCCGACGTGCGCGCGGGCGATTGGGCCAACTGGCTGGGCGTGGCCACGGGGCTTGGGGGGCTGCTGCTGTGGCTGGCCGTGGGCACACCTGCGGCCCGGTTGGCTGCCCTGCCGGGGTTGGGGTGGTTCGTGCTGCTCAGCTTCGCGATCGGCTTCGGCTCGAGCTGGTTGGCCACCGTGCTGTGGAACATGGCGAGCCAGCGCCTTTCGCCCAGCCTGTGCGGCCAGCTCATCGTGAGCGAGACGCTGTTCGCGCTGCTCTATGCATTCCTTTGGGATGCCCAATGGCCCACGGCTGCGCAGTGGGCGGCCGTGGCATTGTTCACGCTGGGCATCATGGCATCCATCAAGGCACACCGATGAAGATTGAGATTCCCGAGCAGAAGAAGCTGGTCTACGAGATGCGTTTTCCCGTGCGTTGGGGCGACATGGACGCCATGGGCCATGTGAACAACACCGTGTACTTCCGCTACCTCGAGACGGCACGCATTGAGTGGATGGTGTCCGTGGGCTGCAACCCTGATCCGCACGGCCAGGGCCCTGTGATCGTCAATGCGTTCTGCAACTTCTACCGCCAGCTCGAATACCCAGCCGATGTGCTGCTCAAGCTCTACGTGAGCGATCCGGGCCGCACCACGTTCGAGACCTGGGGCACGATGGAGCGTGTGGACCGGCCCGGCGAGATTTGCGCGGCCGGCGGCGCCACGACGATCTGGGTGGATTTTCCGCAGCAGAAAGCCGCCACGTTGCCCGACTGGATGCGGGCGCTAGTCTCGGCCTAAACCGTCAATCGGAAGGCAGCGCTATGCAATGGGCGAGCGGAACGCCGCGCTCCTGCGCCGCGCCCAGCAGCAGCAAGAGCCGCAGCTCTGGCAGGTAGCGGATCGCGGTCTGTGGCGCGCTGTACCCGTTGGCTTCCGCCAATCGCTCCTGCAGGCGCAGCGCGCGGCCGCTGGGCAGGTGCTCGATGGTGAGGGTGCGAACGCCCGTGTAGAAGGTGCTGTCGATCGCGCCCTCGGTGCCGAAGAAGCCGCCGCCCACGCGGGCCTTGCGGTGACTGCCGTCGAACGTGGTGGCAATGCGCAGGCGCCCATCGCGGCTGGAGCAGCTGCCTTCGAACGCGGCCGCACACTCCATCGGCAGAGGGTTTTGCTGCACGGTCACGGGCTGGGCGGCGGGTGGCCGCAGTTCGGTGAGCGGTACCGGGGCCAGGTGGGCGCAGTTCGCGTCGGGCATCACCTGCCAGGCCGTGGCGCCGGGTGAATCCGGGATGTTCAGGCGCGGAATGCCGGCGCCCGCGCCCAGGTAGTACACGGGCGTCACCCCGCCGCGTCGATAGAGCGTGGCCGACAGCAGCGGCGAGCGCGCCCCTTCAGGCACCGCGAGCGCCAGAGGATGCACGGGCAGGGTGCCGGCCGGTGGCCCGAAACCGGCGCCGTGCGCCGCGGTGCAGACCGCGGCGGCGAGCGCCAGCGAAAAGGCCCCGGTGCGCATGGCGTCAGGCGGCGGGCTTGGCCTTGGGTACCCGGCCCATCAGGAAGAACTCGGGGTTGGGCTGCATGCCCGCGAAGCTCGCCATGCGGTTGGACAGGCCGAAGAACGCCGTGATGGCCGCGATGTCCCAGATGTCCTCGTCGTCGAAGCCGTGGGGGTAGAGGGCCTCGAAGTCCGCATCCTCGATTTCGTGCGATCGCTGGCAGACCTTCATTGCGAAGTCGAGCATGGCGCGCTCGCGCGGGCTGATGTCGGCCTTGCGGTAATTCACGGCCACCTGGTCGGCGATCAGCGGCTTCTTCTCGTAGATGCGCAGGATGGCGCCGTGCGCCACCACGCAGTACAGACACTGGTTGGCCGCGCTGGTGGTGGTGACGATCATCTCGCGCTCGCCTTTGGTGAGGCTGCCTTCCTCCTTGAGCATGAGCGCGTCGTGGTACGCGAAGAAGGCGCGCCATTCGGCCGGCCGCCGGGCGAAGGCCAGGAACACGTTGGGGATGAAGCCGGCCTTCTCCTGCACCTCGAGGATGCGGGCGCGGATATCGTCGGGCAGGGTGTTCAGGTCGGGGAAGGGATAGCGGGCCACGCGAAGTCTCCTGTGTCGTTGTGGTGAACAAGCTCCGAGTATCACGGATGCCACTGGCTCGGGCGCGCGGCGGCTGCCGAGGCCTTGCTGCCCGCGAGCGCGTACGACAGGCGGTTGGCCGCCGCGATCACGGTCTGAGCGAGGGCCTCGAGCTTGGCTGCCGGCAGGCGCGATGCCGGTCCCGAAATGCATACCGAACCCAACAGCCGCCAGTGCATGCCGAACACGGGCGCCGACACGGTGGCCACGCCTTGCTCGCGCTCGCCGATGGACCAGTGGTAGCCCTGTTGGCGGATTTGTTCGTAGATCTCCCCAGGTTCGCCCGAGAAGGCCAGGATCACGCGGCCCGGCGAGCCCTTGTCGAGCGGCAGGCCCTCGCCCATGCGTGCGTGGTGGCGCAGTGCCTGCGGGCCCTCCACGCGCACGAGGCAGGTGCGCACGTTGCCTTCGCGCACATAGAAGGCCGCACTTTCGCCGCTGGCCTGCGTAAGTTCGCGCAGCGCGGGCTCCAGCACGTTCTGTACGTCGAATCCCGCCTGGTAGCGCGCCCCCAGCCAGCCTGCCGCCGGGCCCAGCCGCCACTCGCCGTCGTCGCGCTGCACCATGTAGCCCGACAACGCCAGGGTGCGCGCCAGGCGCAGCACCGTGGTCTTGTGCAGGCCGGTGCGCCGGCTCAGCTCGGCCAGCGGCAGGTGCGACTCGCCGAGCGCGAAGGATTCGAGCAGTTGCAGCGCGCGCGTCACGGCGATCACGCCGCCGTCGCGCGCGCCGGCTTCCGAAGGGGGCGAGTTGGGAGCGGGTGAGGACGGCTGGGGGTTGCTCATGGCGCAATGTGTTGCGTTGTGTGAAACGCCATTGTATGGGTTGAAACGTTTGCCTACAGTCGCACCCCAATGCAAGGGCATGGCCCGCGCAGGCGTTTTCCGTCCATTCCAACAAAGGAGACAACCGATGCTTTCTTCCTCCATGCTGGCGCGTTCCCTGTGTGCGGTGGCACTGGGCCTCGCGGCCTCGGCCGCCTTGGCGCAGGCCGCTTTTCCCTCCAAGCCGATCCGCTTGGTGGTGCCGTTCCCGCCTGGCGGCGGCACGGACATGATTGCGCGCACGGTGGCGCAAAAGGTGGCCGACCTCAACAAGTGGAGCGTGATCGTGGACAACCGTCCCGGCGCGGGCGGCAACCTTGGCGTCGATGCCGTCGCCAAGTCGGCACCCGACGGCTACACGCTGGTCATGGGCCAGACCAGCAACCTCGCGATCAACCCCACGCTCTACTCCAAGCTCCCCTACGACCCGCTGAAGGACCTGGCGCCCGTGGCGCTCGTGTCGTCCTCGCCCATCGTGATGGCCGTCCCGGCAAACTCGCCCTTCAAGACCTTCGCCGACGTGGTTGCCGCCGCGAAGAAGCAGCCCGATGCGATCACGCTCGGCTACTCGGGCAACGGCACGGTGGCGCACCTGGCCGGCGAACTGGCGGAGAACGCCGCAGGCATCAAACTGCGCCATGTGCCGTACAAGGGCGCGGCCCAGGCCATGACGGACCTGATGGGCGGCAACATCGACCTGTACATGTCCTCGGTGCCCACGCTGCTGGGCCATGTGCGCAACGGCAAGCTGCGCGCCATCGTGATCACTTCGGCCAAGCGCGCGGGCCAATTGCCCGATACGCCGACGCTGGCCGAGTCGGGCTACAAAGGCTTTGATGCGGTGACCTGGTTCGGCATCCTCGCGCCCGCCGGCACGCCTGCACCCATCGTGCAGCAGCTCAGCAAGGCCATCAACCAGGCCCTGGTGCTGCCGGACGTGGCCGAGAAGCTGCGCTCAGAGGGGGGCGACGTGCTGGGCGGCACGCCCGAGGCATTCGACAAGCTGCTGCGCGCCGAGGTGCCGCGCTGGGGCAAGATCGTCAAGGACTCGGGCGCGAGCCTGGACTGACCCCCGGCACGCCCGCGAGAAGGCCATGGAAGCCGTGCCTTTCTCTGCCGGCCGGCAACGGCCCCAGGCCGCGCTGCCTGCCGGTGCCTGCGACTGCCATGTGCACGTCTACGACGGCCGCTATCCCGCGGCCTCCGGGGCGAAGCTGCTGCCCCCCGATGCCTCTGCGCTTGACTACCAGGCGCTGCAGCGGCGCATCGGCACCACGCGCGTGGTGCTGGTCACGCCGTCCACCTACGGCACCGACAACCGCTGCATGCTGGACGGCCTGGCCGCGCTCGGGCCCCAAGCGCGCGGCGTGGCCGTGATCGCGGGCAGTGAGAGCGAGGCCGAACTGCAGCGCCTGCACGCGCTGGGCGTGCGCGGCGTGCGGCTCAACCTGTCGCTGGGCGTGTCGGGCACCGTGGATTGGATGGAGCCGCTCGCGCACCGCATCGCGCCGCTGGGCTGGCACCTGCAACTGCTGATGGCGCCGGAGCTGCTCGCGGCGCAGGGCGACGTGCTGCGCCGCCTGCCCGTGCCGCTGGTGTTCGACCACTTCGGGCGCATCGGCCCCGGCGGGGCAGGGCAGGCCGCGCATGCGCTGCTGCTCGAGCTGCTGGGGGCCGGCCGGGCATGGATCAAGCTCTCGGGCGGCTACATCGTGAGCGAACGCCGCACGGTGGAGGACCCCGCACTCGACGCACTGGCCGCGAGCTACCTGCGCTGCGCGCCCGAGCGCGTGGTGTGGGGCAGCGACTGGCCCCACGCCACCGCGTCGGCGGGCGTGCAGCCCATGCCCGACGACGCGCGGCAGATCGACCGCTTGCACGACTGGCTGCGGCTGGCCGCCGTGCCGCCGCAGCGCGTGCTGGCGGACAACCCGCAGGCGCTCTACGGCTTTCCCCCTCTTTGAACACGACAGGAGACACAGACCCATGAACGCACATGAGCTTTCCCTCACGCGCCGTCGTGCGCTGGCGGTGCTGTGCACCACGCTGGCCGCAGGCCCCGCGCTGGCGCAGGAATGGCCCGCAGGCAAGGTCGTCACCTACGTGGTGCCGTACCCGCCCGGCGGCAGCACCGACGTGCTGGGCCGCAGCATCGCGCAGCACCTGGGGCCGCAGTTGGCCACCAGCGTGATCGTGGACAACAAGCCCGGTGCCACCGGCACCATCGGCGCGGCCTTCGTCGCGCGCGCCCAGCCTGACGGCCTCACGCTGCTGGGCACCACCATCGGCCCGCAGGCCATCGCGCCGCACCTGATGGGCAAGCTGCCCTACGATCCCATCGCGGGCTTCGAGCCGGTCATCACCCTGGGCACCATCCCGCACATCCTCGTGGTGGGCGTGGCCCAGCCGTTCACCACGGTGGGCGAGCTGGTCGCCGCCGCCAAGGCGAAGCCGGGCGCACTGGCCTACGCATCGGGCGGCAACGGCACCATCCTGCAGATGCAGGCCGAGCTGCTGCAGCAGCAGACCGGCGCGCGCTTCATCCACGTGCCCTACAAGGGCGACACGCCCGCGCTGCAGGACACGCTGGGCGGCCAGGTGCAGTTCATGTTCGCGCCCGCGGCCGCCGCGCTGCCGCACATCCAGGCGGGCAAGCTGCGCGCGCTGGCCGTCACCTCGGCCGCGCGCCTGCCGGCGCTGCCGCAGGTGCCGACGATGGGCGAGGCGGGCTTCAAGGACTTCGTGGTGGAGCAGTGGCACGCCGTGTTCGCCCCCGCCAAGACCCCGGCCGCCACCGTGCAGCGCCTGAACGCCGAGATCGGCAAAGTGCTCAAGACCCCGGCCCTCACCGAACTGGCCGGCAAGCTGGGCATCACCCTCGCGGGCGGAACGCCCCAGCAGCTTAGCGACCTGCAGAAGGCCGACTCTGCCAAATGGGCCAGGGTGATCCGCGACGGAAACATCAAGGCCGACTGAATTTCATCCTCTTCACCACCCAAGGAACCACCATGAGCCAACTCCCCGAAATCATCCGCGACATCGAGCGCGTGAGCGCCGAAGTCGTCAGCCAAGCCGCCGGCTTCCAGGCCGCCATCCTCGCCGACGTGGCAGGCCGCCGTGGCACCATGCACGCCCGCGTGGCGCCCGTCCACGAGCGCATGCAGCTGGCCGGCCCCGCCTTCACCGTCGAGGTGCGCCCCGGCGACAACCTCATGATCCACGCGGCCATCGCGCTGGCGCAGCCCGGCGACATCCTGGTGATCGACGGCAAGGCGGACCAGACCTGCGCGCTCATGGGCGCGATCATGGTGAACGGCTGCATGAAGACGAATCTCGGCGGCATCGTGATGGATGCGGCCATGCGCGACTACGAGGAGCTGAAGGACATGGGCTTCCCGGTCTTCAGCGTGGGCACCAACCCCAACGGCCCGACCAAGTACGTGCCCGGGCGCATCAACCACCCGGTCTC
>JASLFM010000449.1 GCA_030150585.1 Acidovorax sp. | reverse complement strand
CCAGCGCCGGGGTGCGGCTTGCGCGCGAGGGCGAGGCCTGACCTGCGGCCGCCGCAGTGCGCGGTAGTGGACAATCCCCGCAGCACTTCTGCACGCCATGGCCAAGATCTCCGACACCCTCTACGCCGACCTGCGGCGGCGCCTCATGTCCGGCTACTACGCGCCGGGCGCGTGGCTGCGCGAGGAGCACATTGCCGAGGAAATGAACGTGAGCCGTACGCCCGTGCGCGCGGCGCTGCAGCGGCTTGTGGAGGATGGCCTGCTGGTCGCGGCCGCACGCGGCGCCACGGTGGCGCAGTGGACGCAATGGGACGTGGCCGAGGTCTTCGAGCTGCGCATGCTGCTGGAGCCGCACGCGGCGGGCCTGGCGGCCGAGCGCGCCACGCCCGCGCAGGTGGAGGAGATGGAGGCGCTCAACGCCGAGATGGCGCAGTGGGCTGCCTCGCGCAAGGACGACCGCCTCGCGCGCATCCAGGCCGTGAACAACCGCTTCCACCACCTGCTCGTCGAGGCCGCGCACTCGGGGCGCGTGAAGGCGCTGCTGCAGAACTTCCTCGACATGCCGATCATGATCGGCTCGTTCTACTTCTACAGCGAGCAGGAGATGCTGGACAGCGTGGAGCACCACCGCCAGATCACGCTCGCCATCCGGCGGCGCGACCGGCGCTTTGCCGAGCAGGCCATGGCCTACCACCTGCGCGCCTCGTTCGTGCGCTTCGAGATGCAGCGCGTGGCGGGCGTGGGCGCCGGGGCTGGCGGCGAGGCTGCCGCTACGCCTGCACCGGGCAGTTCAGGCGCTTGAGCGTCTCGTCGATCCAGGGTGCGCGGTAGCTGCCGTCGGCGATCTCGGCCACCATCTTCGCCTCCACCTCCTGCTTCTGGCGCGCGGCCGCGAGCAGGGCTTCGGCCTCGGCGTAGGGCACGCACAGCAGGCCGTCGTCGTCACCGATCACGAGGTCGCCGGGCTCGATCACCATGCCGTTCAGCGCGATGGGTACGTTGATCTCGCCGGGGCCGTCCTTGTAGGGGCCGCGGTGCGTCACGCCCGCTGCGAACACGGGAAAGCGGCCTTCGCGGATCGCGCCCGCGTCGCGGATGGCGCCGTGGATCACGAAGCCGCCGAGCTGGCGGCGCACGGCATCGCCGACCATGATCTCGCCGATCAGCGCGTTGGTGAGGTCGCCGCCCGCGTCCACGACGATCACGTCGCCGGGCCGTGCGAGCTGCAGCGCCTTGTGGATCATGAGGTTGTCGCCGGGGCGCGTCTTCACGGTGAGCGCGGGGCCGGCCATGCGCCCGCCCGCGTGCATGGGCCGCAGCTGCGCGCCGCCCGCGCTCATGCGCGCCATGCAGTCGCTCACGTTGGCGACGGGCACGTCGAGGAATTGGCGCGCGAGGTCGAGGCTGACGGCGCGCTCGCGCTTCAGGATCTGGAGTCCGATCATGGTGGTGTCTGGGTTCTGGAGGGTGGAAAGAGGGCAGATCAGTCGAGCTTGGTGCCCGAGTCGCGCACCACGGGCGCAAGGCGTGCGCGGTCGCGGGCGTAGAGGTCGCCCATCTCCTTGGGCGTGCCGCCGAGGATGTCGGCGCCGCTTGCCAGGATTTTTTCGCGCGTGTCGGGAAGTTGCAGCACCTTGTTGATCTCGGTGTTGAGCTTCTGCACCACGTCGGCCGGCGTGCCCGCGGGCGCCATGACGCCCCAGACGCTGGCCAGCTCCACGCCCGCGATGCCCGATTCGGTGTAGGTTGGCACGCTGGGCAGCACGGGCGAGCGCTGGGGCGTGGTCACGGCGAGCGCGCGCACCTTGCCGCCCTTGATGTGGCTTTGCAGCGTGGGGATGGAGCCCATGTACATATCCACCTGGCCGCCGATCAGGTCGGGCAGCGCCTGTGCCATGCCGCGGTAGGGCACGTGCGTGAGCTTCATGCCCGAGCTTTTCTGCCACAACTCGCTGATGAGGTGCGCCACTGTGCCCGTGCCGGGCGAGGCGAAGGTGAGTGCGCCGGGCTTGGCCTTGGCGGCGGCCACGAGGTCGGCGAGCGACTTGTAGGGCGAGTCGGCGCGCACGACGAGCACCGCCGGGCCGCTCGCGACCAGGCCCACGGGGATCAGGTCCTTGGCAGGGTCGTAGGTGAGCTTGGAGTACAGCAGCGGGTTGAGCACCACGTTGTCGGTCTGCGCCATGACGAGCGTGTAGCCGTCGGCGGGCGCCTTGGCCGTGGTGTCCAGCGCGAGGTTGCCGCCCGCGCCGGGCTTGTTCTCCACGGCGATGGTCCATTGCAGCGTCTCGTTGAGCTTGGTGGCCACCAGCCGCGTGAGGTTGTCGGTGCCGCCGCCGGGCGGGAAGGGCACGATGAACTTGATGGGGCGCGCGGGGTAGCCCTGCGCGAGCGCGGCCGTGCCGGCAGCCAGCAGGCAGGTGGTGGCGAGTAGGCGTCGAAGCAGATGCACGGACATGTCTCCTGATGGTTGTGGGTGCGGGGAAGAACGAAAAAAGAACCGGGGCGGGTGTCAGGCGCGGTTGCTGGCGTCTTTGCAGGCCGCCTGCTGTGCGAGCCAGGCCAGCGCGTCGGCAGTGTTCTGGCCGCCGTAGCCCTGCGCGGCCAGCGCCTGCTGGGTGCGCTCGAACAGTTGCTCCACGCCGGGCAGCACGATGGGGGCCACGCCTGCGAGGCGCATCTGGCGCTGCGCTTCGATGACCTCGTTGCGGCGGCGCGCCGCATGCGGAATGTGGGTGCGCACCATCGATTCCATGGTCTCGCGCAGCGAGCCTTCGTCGATGTCCGACAGCACCTCGTGCAGTTCGGCGCGCAGGCCCTTGCGCTCGGCCGTCACGAGGCACTCCACGGCCAGGGCCTCCATGCCCTTGGTGAAGATGCTGCGCAGCAGCTTGAGCGAGGCCGCGTCGCCAGGCCGCGCGCCCACCGTGCGGATGGGCGCGCCGCAGGCGCCGAGCAGCGCGGCCACCTCGGCGGCGCTGCCGCCGGCGCACAGCAGGGGGGTACGCGCGCCGCTGAGGTTCACGGCACCCGTGATGGCCACGTCCACGAAGCGGTGGCCGCCGGCCTGCGCGATCTGGTCGGCGCGCACCATGTCCTCGGGGTCGGCCGTGGTCATGTCCACGTAGAGCGCGCCGCGCGGCAGGTGGGCGAGCGCCGCCCGCGCCACGCCGAGCGCTGCGGTGCCGAACACCGCGCTCACGGCCAGCTCCGCACCCTGCATCCAGGCACCGGGTTCGGCATGGATGGGGGCACCGTGGGCCTGGGCCAGGGCCCGCAGCGCGTCGCCGGGCTGCGGATCGCAGAAGCCGGCCAGAGCGTGGCCCTGCGCCGCCAGGGCCTGGGCGTAGCACTGTCCGACCACGCCGCCACCGAGAATGATGGTTTTCATAAAAATACAAAAAAAGTACAAAACAGATTGTCGTTGGGGATAATTCGCAGGGTCAATGTGGGATTTACGTAAAGAAGTAGGGGATTACGTTTATTTTTTGTGTTTTTTTGGCGTGAAGGATGTCCGTGGCGCGAAGGCGGTGCACCGGCCTGAGGCGGGTGGGAGGGGGATGCGATTTGTGGGTAGGAAGAACTGCGCGGGCTGCGCGCGAAGCGGTCACAATGGCCTGCATGATCGTCGTGCGGGCCCGTCCGGGTTCCGCGTTGCCTGCGGCCGCTGCTTGTGACTTCTGTACCCGACCCTCCGCCCCTGGCCTCGCTGTGGGCGCCATCTCCGTCCTCCGCGCATGCGGACAGCGAAGCCCATCGCCAGCGCTGGCTTCGCCGCACCTGGCAGCTGCATTTCTTCGTACTGATCAGCCACCTCTACGCTTTTCTGCTGCTGGTGGGCTTTTGCATCGTGGGCTACATCCCCGAGACCGTGCTGGGCGCCTATGGCTTGTGGGTGGCCAGCGGCATGGGTTTCATCACCTGGGCCTATGCGAGCGGCTGGTGCCACACCCGGCGCGACCCGGGGCTGTTCGTCGTGCACCAGGCCGTGTCCATCGTCGGCGCGCTGGGCTTGCTCGTGGCCGCGCCGCAGGTGGCCTTCCAGGCGCTGGTCATGCTGATCGCGTTCAGTGCCGACGGCTTTCTGGCCCGCAGCCGCATGAGCTTCGCTGTGACGTGGGGGCTTGCGCTGCTTGCCGCGAGCGGGGCCATTTTCTGGGTGGGCCCCTACATGCGCATGCCCACCGACGCGCTGCCGGGCCAGTTGCTCACCGTGGGCGTGGTGCTGGGCGGCGTGGCACGGTGCGTTCTGCTGGTGACCTTTTTTCGTGGCATTCAGTACCGGCTCAGCGTGGTCAACGACAAGCTGGGCGCCGCGCTGGCGCAGATTGAAACCCTGGTGCGCAGCGACGAACTCACGGGGGTGGCCAACCGGCGCGGGATCATGGAGAGCCTGCACCGCCAGCGCGAGCTGTTGGACCGCAGCCAGCAGCCGTTCTGCGTGGCGCTGCTCGATATCGATCACTTCAAGCGCGTCAATGACCGCCACGGCCACGCGGCAGGCGACCGTGTGTTGCGCGCATTCGGGGCGTTGCTGGCGAGCTGCACGCGGGCCGTGGACCGCATCGGCCGTTATGGCGGCGAGGAATTTCTGCTGGTCATGCCCGACACCAATGCGGAGCAGGCGGTTGATGCGCTCGAGCGCCTGCGCCTGCAGATCGCCGGTGCGAACTGGACGGGCATGACTGGCATTGCGTCGGGGATGACGGCCACCATCGGCGTGGCGCAGTACCGGGTCGGTGAATCGGTGGAGGCCACGATCCGCCGCGCCGACGAGGCCCTGTACCGTGGCAAGGCGGCGGGACGCAACCGGGTGGTGGTGGAGCCCGCGCGGTAGGGTCCGTCCGAGGCTTTTGCAGCGCTGGCAATCGCGAAGCGCTGTGCGAGAATCAAATGCATACATTTGTTTCCCCTTCATGCCAGAGCTTCCGCCCCCCCATGACACCTTGGCCTCCGGCAGCGAGGCTCCGGCGGCGCGCAAGCGGCCCAAGCCGGGCGAGCGGCGCGTGCAGATCCTGCAGGCGCTGGCATCCATGCTCGAAAAGCCCGGTGCCGAGCGCATCACCACCGCTGCGCTCGCGGCCCGGCTGGAGGTGAGCGAGGCCGCGCTGTACCGCCACTTCGCGAGCAAGGCGCAGATGTTCGAGGGGCTCATCGAGTTCATCGAGCAGTCCGTCTTCACGCTGGTGCAGCAGATCGTGGGGCGCGAGGTGCCCGACCCCGGCCATCCCGCGGCCGATGGCGCGCGCCAGGCCACGCGCGTGGTGGCGCTGCTGCTGCAGTTCGGCGAGCGCAACCCGGGCATGGTGCGCGTGATGGTGGGCGATGCCCTCGTGTTCGAACATGAGCGGCTGCAGCAGCGCATGAACCAGTTCTTCGACCGCATCGAGTCCACGCTGCGCCAGTGCCTGCGCACGGCGGCCGACGCGCGCGGCTCCACCACGCCCACGGTGGACGCGCAGGTCGCGGCCGGCGTGCTCACGGCGTTCGCGGTGGGTCGGCTGCAGCGCTTCGCGCGCTCGGGCTTCCGCCTGCTGCCGACCGAGCACCTCGACGCCAGCCTCGCGCTCATCCTCTGACGGCCGCGCCCATTTGGAGGCGCCTCCCTATTTTTCCGGGGTATTCGGGGGCTGGGGGGAATTTGCTGCAAAATAGAACGAACGTTCGTTTTTGCAGCTCCCATGCCCACACCCGCCAAGACCCGCCCCGCTGAAGCCCTCGCCACGCCGCGCACGCGCACCGGCCGCGGGC
>JASLFM010000400.1 GCA_030150585.1 Acidovorax sp. | reverse complement strand
AAGGGGCAAGAAAAAAGCCGCCAATCCCGAAGGACTGGCGGCTTTTACGCTTCTCAAGCGATACCGGCGGATGCCGGCATCAGATTAGAAAGCGTGGCGGATGCCGACTTGGTAGCCGTTCACGTTCTGACCGGGGTTCACGGTCACGTTCGTGCTGAAGCTGCCAGACACGCCGTTCACGTTCATAGCAGCAGCGTTCTTGTTGCTGATGTGAGCGTACGTGCCATAGATGGCGGTGCGCTTGGACAGGTCATACACGTAGCCCAGGTTCAGGCCGTTGGAATCGTTGCTGCTGTCCTTCCAGTCGTAACGAGCGTACGAAGCGATCAGGCGGCCAGGGCCCACGGGGGCGGTCACGGCCAGCATGTAGATGTTCAGCTTCGTGTCGGCGGTGGCGTAGTTGCCGCCCTTTTCCGAGTGGTACACGAAGATGGGCTTGGCGACGCCGAAGTCGTACGAAGCACCCAGGCTCCAGGTCTTGTTGTCGAACTTGAACGACGAGCCGTAGCCGTTGTTCAGAGCGCCAGCCTTGGTCTGGTCAGCAGCCAGGGTCACGCTCAGGGGGCCGTTCTCGTAGCCACCAGCCAGGCCGACGTAACGGCCAGCGCTGTTGTTGCCAGCGTTTTCGCCGAAGCCGTAGTGGGCCACGCCGAAGAAGCCGCCCAGGTTGGCGGGGGTGCGGTAGCTGATGCCGTTGCTCACGCGAACAACTTGCCAGCCTTGCAGAGCAGCCAGACCCACTTGGCCGAACGGATCGTAGGAGGTGGGCTTGTCGTAGCCAGCAGCCAGTTCGCGGCCCAGGCGCACTTCACCGAAGTTGCCAGCCAGGCTCAGCGTGGAGCGGCGCGAGAAAGCGAAGCCGGGACCTGCGTTGTTGGCGCCAGCGCCCGTGCCGGTGTCAGGCGAGATCGCGCCTTCGAGCCAGAAGCCAGCCTTCAGGCCGCCACCCAGGTCTTCCACGCCGCGGAAGCCCAGACGGCTGGAGGAGTTGCCGCTTTGCGTCACGCCGGACACAGAGTTGGAAGCCGACACATGGCCCACGCCCACGTCCACGATACCGAACATGGTCACGGAAGATTGAGCCATGGCAGCGCCAGATGCAGCCAGCACAGCCAGGGCAAGCAGGGATTTTTTCATTGCGAGTTACTCCAAGGTTTAACAGAGGGCGCCGGTGGAGATTGGGGGTGCAGCACCTAATATGTTTCCGCCGGTCCCGGGCCAACCTCCTGATGGGGAAGTTGCTCCTATTGCACCAGACGTAGCTGTGTTTCGCAAAGAAATTCCCTCACAATGGCGCCGAACGGCCATTTCCGTTGCTGTGCTGCAACACCACACCCCCTGCATGCGCCAGGGGATTCCCCCGGGTACGGCACCACTTCAACGGCAACGTTACCTTACGCACCTCTTCGTGCGACTTTTGCAGCGATATCACCCTCTTCAGGAAGCACCATGGATTCGCTATTGACGACGGCCGATGCGGCGCTGCGCACACTGTTCGCGCGCCCGCGCGCCCAAGAAGCCTCTCCCGCCCAGGCACTCCCCCAAGCCGATCTTGCCGAGGCGGAACGTCGCCTGAGCGGCGCTTTGATGCGTGTCAATCACGTTGGCGAAGTCTGCGCCCAGGCGCTGTACCTGGCGCAGGCCTCCGTCACGCGCGACGTGCAACTGCGCGGCCACCTGCTCGAAGCAGCCCGCGAGGAGGCCGACCACCTCGCCTGGACCCAGGAGCGCCTGGATGCCCTGGGCAGCCGCCCCAGCCTGCTCAACCCCCTGTGGTTCGCGGGCGCCTTCGCCATCGGGTTGGCCGCGGCCAAGGTCAGCGACCGCGCGAGCCTGGGATTCGTGGTGGAGACGGAGCGCCAGGTATCCGCGCACCTGCAGGGCCACCTCGGGCGCCTGCCCGAGGCCGATCAGGCCTCGCGCGCCGTGGTGGCGCGCATGCAGCAGGACGAAGAGCGCCATGCGCTCCAGGCGCAGACCGCTGGCGCACAGGAACTGCCGCCAGCCGCCAAGGCCTTGATGCGGGTCGCCGCCAAGGTCATGACGACGACGGCGCACTACATATGAGAATGCTCAGGCTTCGACGATCTCGAAGCCGGTCGTGATCTCGGCCGTCTTGCCCAGCATGATGCTGGCCGAGCAGTACTTCTCGTGGCTCATCGCAATCGCGCGCTCCACAGCTGCCGGCGGGATGCCCTTGCCCGTCACGGTAAATTGCATGTGGATCTTGGTAAACACCTTGGGATCCACCGCCGCGCGCTCCGAGGTGAGCTTGACGCTGCAGCCGCGCACATCGTGCCGACCACGCTTGAGGATCAGTACCACATCGTAGGCCGTGCAGCCGCCCGTGCCCGCCAGCACGGTCTCCATGGGGCGCGGCGCGAGGTTCTGCCCGCCATTGGCCGGGTTGGCCGCATCGGGAGCCCCATCCATGGCCAGAACATGGCCGCTGCCCGTTTCCGCGACAAAACCCATGCCCGAGCGCGTGCCGCTCGCACCGGTCCAGCTGACTGTGCATTCCATAGTGTCTTGTTTCCTTCGGGGTGTGGTGGTGCGTGATTGCAACAGAAAAAAAGCCCCTGCGCGAAATGGGTTGCGTTTGCTGCAACGCAGCATTGTCTGCGCTACAATGGGGCCATGCGCTACACATTGCGCTCCGATTGTCTCCTCCACCTCCTCTAATGGTGGATTCAGCCCCGAGCTTCACGGCTTGGGGCTTTTTTTTGCCTTTCCGTTTTTTGCCGACAATGGTCGCCCTATGACAGCGCACACCCTCTCCCCCGCCGACTACCTGAAGAAAATCCTCACGGCGCGCGTCTACGACGTGGCCGTGGAATCGGACCTGCAGCCCGCGCGCTCCCTGAGCCGGCGCCTGCACAACAAGGTGCTGCTCAAGCGCGAGGACCAGCAGCCGGTGTTCAGCTTCAAGCTGCGCGGCGCCTACAACAAGATGGCGCAACTCACGCCCGAGCAATTGCAAAAGGGCGTGATCTGCGCCTCGGCCGGCAACCATGCCCAGGGCGTGGCCCTGAGCGCGCGCAAGCTCGGCACGCGCGCCGTGGTGGTCATGCCTACGACCACGCCGCAGGTCAAGATCGATGCGGTGCAGGGCTTCGGGGGCGAGGTGGTGCTGCATGGGGAAAGCTATTCCGATGCCTACCAGCACGCGGCGCGGCTCGAAAAGGAGCAGGGCCTGACCTTCGTGCACCCCTTCGATGACCCCGACGTGATCGCGGGCCAGGGCACCATTGCCATGGAGATCCTGCGCCAGCTCCAGAGCCTGGGCAGCCAGCAGCTCGATGCGGTGTTCGTGGCCATCGGCGGCGGCGGGCTGATCAGCGGCGTGGCCAACTACATCAAGGCCGTGCGGCCCGAGATCAAGGTGATCGGCGTGCAGATGAACGACTCCGACGCGATGGCCCAGTCCGTGCGCGCGCACCAGCGCGTCACGCTGCCCGACGTGGGCCTGTTCTCCGATGGCACGGCCGTCAAGCTCGTGGGCGAGGAGACCTTCCGCGTCGCGCACGACCTCGTGGACGACTATGTGATCGTCGACACCGACGCCGTCTGCGCCGCGATCAAGGACGTGTTCGTGGACACGCGCAGCATCGTCGAGCCCGCCGGCGCCCTCGCCGTGGCCGCCATCAAGCAGTACGTGGCCCAGCACAAGACCAAGGGCGAGACCTACGCCGCCATCCTCTGCGGCGCCAACATGAACTTCGACCGCCTGCGCTTCGTGGCCGAGCGCGCCGAGGTGGGCGAGGAACGCGAGGCCCTGCTCGCCGTCACCATTCCCGAGGAACGCGGCAGCTTCAAGCGGTTTTGCGAAGTGGTGGGCCAGTTGCCCGGCGGCCCGCGCAACGTGACCGAGTTCAACTACCGCATCAGCGACGCTGCGCACGCCCACGTCTTCGTGGGCCTGACCACGCACGGCAAGGGCGAATCGGAAAAGCTCGCCAAGACCTTCCAGCGCCAGGGCTTCGAGGCGCTGGATCTCACGCACGACGAACTGGCCAAGGAGCACCTGCGCCACCTCGTGGGCGGCCGCTCGCAGCTCGCGAAGGACGAGCGCCTGCTGCGCTTCGTGTTCCCCGAGCGCCCCGGCGCGCTGCTCAAGTTCCTGAGCCTCATGCAGCCCACCTGGAACATCTCGCTGTTCCACTACCGCAACCAGGGCGCGGACTACGGCCGCATCCTCGTCGGCATGCAGGTGCCGCCGGGCGACGCCGCCGCGTTCGACGCCTTCCTCGCCACGCTGGGCTACCCCCACGTGGAGGAAACGCACAACCCGGCCTACCGCCTCTTCTTGCAGTAAAAACACGCTTCAGCGCCTGCCAGGCAAGCGCGAGCAGCTATCGAAATGCAAGCCTTCCGCCACTACCTGCTGGCCGTGCAGTTCTTCACGCGCCTCCCCGTCACGGGGCGGCTGGCGGATTGGGTGGGCTACAGCCCCGCGATGCTGCGCGCGAGCAGCGCGCACTTCCCCGGCGTGGGCTGGATCGTGGCCGGCGTGGCCGCGGCCGTGTACGCGGCGCTCGCCCTTTTGCTCGCGCCCAACCCCTGGGGCCCGGCCGTGGCGGCCGTGGGCTCCACCATAGCCACCGTGCTGCTCACGGGCGGCTTCCATGAGGACGGCCTGGCCGACGTGGCCGACGGCCTGGGCGGCAGCGCGGAGCGGGAGCGCGCGCTCGACATCATGAAGGACTCGCGCATCGGCGCCTACGGCGCGATGGCGCTGGTGCTCGCGCTCGCGGCCAAGCTCGCCCTGCTCGCGCTGCTGGGCGCCCATGCCCCCGGCACGGCGCTTGCGGCCCTCGTGGGCGCGCATGTGCTCTCGCGCCTGTGGCCGCTCGCCATCGTGCGCAGCCTGCCGCACGTGGGCGACACGGCGCGCTCCAAGAGCAAGCCGCTGGCCGACCAGATCAGCACCCCGGCGCTCGCGGCAGCGGCCATGTGGTGCATTGCACCCGCAGCGCTCGTGGCATGGGCGCAGTCCGCT
>JASLFM010000397.1 GCA_030150585.1 Acidovorax sp. | reverse complement strand
GCCAGCTCCTTGAGCGTGCTCACGTCGAGGTTGCGGTAGTGGAAGAAGGCTTCGAGCTTGGGCATGTACTTCACGAGGAAGCGCCGGTCCTGTCCGATGCTGTTGCCGCACATGGGCGCCGTGCCCTTGGGCACGTACTGGATCAGGAAGTCGATGATCTTCTGCTCGGCCTCGGCCTCGGTCACGGTGGAGGCCTTGACCTTGTCGATCAGGCCGCTCTTGCCGTGCGTGCCCTTGTTCCAGGCATCCATCTTGTCGAGTTGGGCATCACTCTGGTGGATGGCGAACACGGGGCCTTCCACGCGCGGCTCCAGGTTGGGGCCGGTCACGATGACGGCGATTTCGAGCAAGCGGTCGGTACCGGGTTCGAGGCCGGTAATTTCGCAGTCGAACCAGACCAGGTTCTGACCGACCTTGCGACATACGGCGGTCGGGGTAGGGGTGGAAGCGTCGGGCATGGCCGGCATTGTCGCCGATCCCCTACACTCGCCGCACATGCCTTCCCAAGACGTTTTTCCGCCCTCGCTGGCACTCACCCTGGCCTTCGCGCTGGCTGTCGTGGCCGGCCTGCTGGTCAAGCTGTGGCTTGCCACGCGCCAGATCCGCCACGTGGCGCAGCACCGCGCGAGCGTGCCCGCCGCCTTCGCCGCACGCATCCCCCTGGCGGCGCACCAGAAAGCCGCCGACTACACCATCGCCAAGGCGCGGGTGGGCATCGCCGACATGGCGCTCGGCGCGGCCGTGCTGATCGGCTGGACGCTGCTGGGCGGGCTCGACGCGCTGAACCAGGTGCTGCTCGGCTGGCTGGGCGGCGGCATGGCGCAGCAGCTCGCGCTGCTCGCAGCCTTTGCGCTCGTCAGCGGGCTGATCGACCTGCCGCTGTCGCTCTACCAGACCTTCGTCGTCGAGCAGCGCTTCGGCTTCAACCAGATGACCTGGCGCCTGTGGCTGTCGGACCTCGCCAAGTCCACGCTCGTCGGCGCCCTCGTGGGCCTGCCGATCGCGGCGCTGATCCTCTGGCTCATGGGTGCGGCGGGGCCGCTGTGGTGGGCCTGGGCCTGGGGCGCCTGGATGGGCTTCAACCTGCTGCTCCTGTGGATCTTTCCCACCTTTATTGCGCCGCTGTTCAACAAGTTCCAGCCGCTCGAGGACGAGTCGCTCAAGGCCCGCGTCACCGCGCTCATGCAACGCTGCGGCTTCGCGGCCAAGGGGCTGTTCGTGATGGACGGCAGCCGCCGCAGCGCGCATGCCAATGCCTATTTCACGGGCTTTGGATCGGCCAAGCGCGTGGTGTTCTACGACACGCTGCTGCGCCAGCTCACGCCCGGCGAGGTCGAGGCCGTACTGGCCCACGAGCTGGGCCACTTCAAGCACCGCCACGTCGCCAAGCGCATGGCGGGCATGTTCGCCCTGAGCCTGGCCGGGTTCGCGCTGCTGGGCTGGCTGTCCACGCGCGGCTGGTTCTACACGGGGCTGGGCGTAGTGCCCAACCTGTCCCTCGAGGGCTCGGCGCCCAACGACGCGCTCGCGCTGCTGCTGTTCCTGCTCGCAGCGCCCGTGTTCAGCTTCCTGCTGTCGCCGCTGTTCGCGCAGCTGTCGCGCAAGCACGAGTTCGAGGCCGATGCCTACGCCATGGCCCAGGCCAACGGCGGCGAACTGGCCTCGGCCCTGCTCAAGCTCTACGAAGACAACGCCTCCACGCTCACGCCCGACCCGGTGTACGTGAAGTTCTACTACTCGCATCCGCCCGCCACCGAGCGGCTGGCGCGCATGCCCATCCCTGCACAAGCATGACCTCCATGTTGAAGAAAAAAGACTGGTCCGCGCAAACCCGGCGCGCCCTCTCGGCCACCGAGGTCGTCACCCAGCTGGCCCAGCTGAACGGCTGGCAGCTCTCGGGCGACGGCGCCCAGGTCGCCATCGAGAAGACCTACCACTTCGCCAACTACTACGAAACCATCTCGTTTGTGAATGCCGTGGCCTTCATTGCGAATGCCGAAGACCACCACCCCGACCTGTCGGTGCACTACAACCGCTGCGTGGTGCGCCTCAACACCCATGACGTGCAGGGCATCTCGGTGACCGACATCGAGTGCGCCGCCCGCTTCGACGCCCTGCTTGCATGAGCGCTCGGCAAGGCCTCGACGGGCTTGTGGTGGCCAGCCACGGCCGACACTGCGTGGTGGAGACTCCCGACGGCAAGCAGCGCATCTGCCACCCGCGCGGCAAGAAAAGCCAGGCCGTGGTGGGCGACCGCGTACTGTGGCAGCCCCCCCCGCCCGGCCAGGGCGAAGAGGGCACCATCGAGAAAGTGCTGGAGCGGCGCAACCTGTTCTACCGCCAGGACGAGATCCGCACCAAGTCCTTCGCCGCCAACATCGACCAGGTGCTGGTGCTGATCGCGGCCGAACCCGTGTTCTCCGAAAGCCAGCTCGCGCGCGCGCTCATCGCGGCCGAGGCCGAGCGCATCACGCCGCTGATCGCGCTCAACAAGAGCGATCTGGTCGAGCCTTTCGCGCGCGCCTGGGAGCGGCTGCTGCCCTACCGCCACATGGCGGGCAACGCGGGGCCCGATAGCCGCCACTACGGCGTGCTGCCGCTGTCGCTCACGCAGTCGGGCGAGGTGGACCGCGCCGCGCTCATGAAGCACCTGCAGGGCAAGGCCACACTGGTGCTGGGGCCCTCGGGCTCGGGCAAGAGCACGCTCATCAACCTGCTGGTGCCGGGCGCCTCGGCGCAGACGGGCGAGATCTCGCAGGCGCTGAACTCTGGCAAGCACACCACCACGAGCACCCGCTGGTACTGGGTGGACGAAGCACGCACCACGGCGCTCATTGATTCGCCGGGCTTCCAGGAATTCGGGCTGCGCCACCTCGCGCCCACCGACCTCGCGCGCTGCATGCCCGACGTAGGGGCGCACGCGGCAGAGTGCAAGTTCTACAACTGCACCCACCTGCACGAGCCGGGCTGCGCGGTGCGTTTACAGGTCGAATCGACCACCAGTCCAGGCACCATCAGCGCCAATCGATACAAAATTTATAGTGAACTATTCGCAGAGCTGAGCGCAGCCCCGCGGTATTGAGTCAGCCCAGCAGCCGCGCCAGCGTGAGCAGCGCGAGCAGCAGCATCCACACCACCACCGAGCGCCACACCAGGCCCACCACACTGCGCAGGTGGCCCACCTCGGGCTCGCGGCCAGGGGTGCTGTCGCTGTCGCCGATGTCCGCGTCGATCTCCAGGCCCTGCGGCGTTTGCAGGTCGGCGCGCGCGCGCAGCGCCTCGCCGCCCAGGCGCACGTTGATCGCCCCCGACGTGGCCGCGAGCACCACGCCGTCGTTGTCGTTGGGGAAGTGCTGAGCATGGAAGCGCCAGCCCTCGATGGCCTCCTCGAAGCTGCCCACCATCGCGAAGCTCAACGCCGTGAGGCGTGCGGGCAGCCAGTCGATCACGGTCCAGGCCTGGGCGGAAGCCTGCTGCAGGGCCGCACTCGCGGGCTGCACGCCCGAGCGCTCCTTGTAGTGCCAGTAGCGCGACACGAACTCGGCCAAGCGGTAGAGCACGGCGCCCGTGGGCCCCAGGCCCAGCGCCGCGAGGACGGAGAACCACGCAAGCACCCCGAACACATGCCGGTGCGCCGCAATCACGGAATACTCGATCACATGCCGCACGATCTCGCTGCGCGGCAGCTCGCCCACATCGACCTGCTGCCAGTGCGCGAGCGCGGCGCGGGCTGCGTCCTCGTCACCCGATTCCAGCGCGTCGCGGATGCGCGTGAAATGGTGGCTGAACTGCCGGAAGCCCAGCGTGATATAGAGCACGGCCACGTTCCACAGCATGGCCAGCGGCCAGCCCACGCCCCACAGCAGGAGCCAGTGGATGCCAAGCACCACGAACGAAGGCAGCACCACCGCGAGCACCCACGACACCCAGCCATGGTGCGGCTTGCCCGCATCGAAATTGCGGCTCACGGACAGGGCCCAGGCACGCAGCCCCGCATGGATGGGGTTGGTGCGGGCCAGGGGGCGCGCCTGCTCGATCAGCAGAGCGAACAGGATGGCGAAGAAACTCATGGGCGCCCATCATACTTGCCCATGCCCCCATCGTGCAGGGGGCGTTCAACGCCTGCTCATGCGCTCATGAAGCGGTAAAAGTTGCGCAGCATGCCTGCCGTGGCGCCCCAGATGTAGCGGTTCTTGTCGCCATCCTGGTAGGGCATGGAGAACCACTCGCGCCGCACCCCGTCCCACTCGAACACATGGTGCCGGTGGTGCGAGGGGTCGAGCAGGAACGCCAGCGGCACTTCGAAGACATCCGCCACCTCGTAGGGGTTGGGCTGCAGCACGCAATCGGGCCGCACCAGCCCCACCACGGGGGTGATGATGAACGAGGAGCCCGTCACGTAGGTCGACAGCGGCCCCAGAACTTCGACGAAGCGCGGATCAAGCCCCACCTCCTCGTGCGCCTCGCGCAGCGCCGTCGCGGCGGGGTTGGCGTCCTCGGGGTCGGCCCGCCCCCCCGGGAAGGCGATCTGGCCCGAGTGCGTGGACAAATGCGCCGTGCGCTCGGTGAGAAGCACCATGGGCTGCTCCTCGCGCAGAACGATGGGCACGAGTACCGAGGCATGCGCAGGTTCGCGCTGCATGAACTTCTTCTCGAGCACCACCTCGGGCGTCCACGCGGGCGGCGCGGCAAAGCGCAGGCGCAGCGCCTCGGGCGTCTGCGCCGCACGCGGCACGGCAGGAAGGTCGGAATCCACGCGCACCACGGGCACACGGCGCGGATCGAAATTCGGCAGGGAGGACAGCGATGCGATTACCGACGAAACGGGGGGAGGCGTGCTCATGGGGCTCGGAAATGAAAAAAGCCGCTACAGGGGCACTGTAGCGGCTTGTGCACGAAGGTGCTGGCGCGGAGCTTACTCGGCGGCAGCAACAGCGGCCTTGCGGGCCGGCAGCTTTTCCTTGATGCGTGCCGACTTGCCGCTGCGCTCGCGCAGGTAGTACAGCTTGGCGCGGCGCACGTCGCCGCGGCGCTTGACTTCGATGCTGGCGATCAGCGGGCTGTAGGTCTGGAACGTACGCTCCACGCCTTCGCCGCTGGAGATCTTGCGCACGGTGAAGCCGCTGTTGAGGCCGCGGTTGCGCTTGGCGATCACCACGCCTTCATAGGCCTGCACGCGCTTGCGGGTGCCTTCCACCACGTTCACGTTCACGATGACCGTGTCGCCAGGGGCGAATTCGGGGATGGTCTTGTTCAAGCGGGCGATTTCTTCCGCTTCCAGGGTCTGGATCAGGTTCATGGTTGCATCCTGCGATCTTGTCCGCGCCA
>JASLFM010000152.1 GCA_030150585.1 Acidovorax sp. | reverse complement strand
CACGCTGGCCGGCTACAACCACGTCACGCAGGTTGTCAGCCCCGGCGAGTACGCCGTGCGCGGCGGGCTGATCGACCTGTTCCCCATGGGTTCGCCGGTGCCGTTCCGCGTCGACCTGTTCGACGACGAGATCGACTCCATCCGCACCTTCGACCCCGACAGCCAGCGCAGCCTCTACCCTGTGCCCGAGGTGCGTCTGCTGCCCGGCCGCGAGTTCCCCATGGACGACACGGCGCGCGCCCGGTTCCGCAGCCGCTGGCGCGAAATGCTCGAAGGCGACCCCACAAAAAGCCGCGTCTACAAGGACATGGGCAATGGGGTCGCCACAGCCGGCATCGAGTACTACCTGCCGCTGTTCTTCGACGAAACGGCCACCGTGTTCGACTACCTCGGCGCCGACGCCACCCTGGTGCTGCATGGCGACCTGGAGCCCGCGTTCCAGCGCTTCTGGCAGGACACCCGGGAGCGCTTTCGCATGGTGCAGGGCGACCCCGAGCGTCCCGCCCTGCCGCCCGAGTCGCTGTTCCTCACTGCCGAGCAGTTCTACCAGCGCTCCAAGGAATGCGCGCAGCTCGCGCTGCGCGCAGGCACGGCCGACGTGGAGGACAACGCCTTTGCGCTGCGGCTGCCCGAGCTCACCGTGGTGCGCGGCGCCGAAGATCCGCTTGCGCGGCTGCACGCGCACATCCGCGCCACGCCCCGCCGCGTACTGCTGCTGGCCGAGAGCGCGGGCCGCCGCGAGAGCCTGCTCGATTTCCTGCGCGCCTCGGGACTGAACCCACCGGCCTTCGACTCACTGGCCGAGTTCGAAGCCAACCGCGACGAGAAAGTCGGCATCGCCACCGCCGCGCTCGCCACGGGCTTCGCCTGGGTCGAACAGGGGCTCGACTTCGTCACCGAAACGGAGCTGTTCGCCGCAGGCCCCACCACGCGCCGGCGCAAGAAGCAGGAGCAGGTCAGCGACGTCGAGGCGCTCATCAAGGACCTGTCGGAGCTCACGCTGGGCGACCCCGTGGTGCACAGCCAGCACGGCATCGGGCGCTACCGCGGCCTCATCAACATGGACGTGGGCCAAAAGAACCCCGATGGCAGCCCCGCGCTGCAGGAGTTCCTGCACCTCGAATACGCCGACAAGGCCGTGCTCTACGTGCCCGTGAGCCAGTTGCAGCTCATCAGCCGCTACACGGGCGTGAGCGCGGAAGAGGCCCCGCTGCACAAGCTGGGCAGCGGCCAGTGGGAAAAGGCCAAACGCAAGGCCGCCGAACAGGTGCGCGACAGCGCTGCCGAGCTGCTCAACATCTATGCGCGCCGCGCCGCGCGCGAGGGCCATGCCTTCCGCTTCGTGCCACAGGACTACGAGCAGTTCGTGGCCGACTTCGGTTTCGAGGAAACGGCCGACCAGAACGCCGCCATCCATGCCGTCATCCAGGACATGATCTCACCGCGCCCCATGGACCGCCTCGTGTGCGGCGACGTGGGCTTCGGCAAGACCGAGGTGGCGCTGCGCGCGGCCTTCGTGGCCGTCACGGGGGGCAAGCAGGTGGCCTTCCTCGCGCCCACCACGCTGCTGGCCGAGCAGCACTACCAGACCCTCGTGGACCGCTTCTCCAAGTGGCCCGTGAAGGTAGCCGAGGTGTCGCGCTTCCGCTCGGGCAAGGAGATCACGGCGGCCATCAAGGGCATCGCCGACGGCACGGTGGATATCGTCGTGGGCACGCACAAGCTGCTGTCCGAATCGACGAAGTTCCACAACCTGGGCCTGCTCATCATCGACGAGGAGCACCGCTTCGGCGTGCGCCACAAGGAGGCCATGAAGCAGCTGCGCGCCGAGGTGGACGTGCTCACGCTCACGGCCACGCCCATACCGCGCACGCTGGGCATGGCGCTCGAAGGCCTGCGCGACCTGAGCGTCATCGCCACCGCGCCGCAGCGGCGCCTGGCCATCAAGACCTTCGTGCGCAACGAAGGCACGGGCGTGATCCGCGAAGCCGTGCTGCGCGAACTCAAGCGCGGCGGCCAGTGCTATTTCCTGCACAACGAGGTCGAGACCATCGAGAACCGGCGCCAGAAGCTCGAAGAGATCCTGCCCGAGGCCCGCATCGCCGTGGCCCACGGCCAGATGCCCGAGCGCGAGCTGGAGAAGGTGATGCGCGACTTCGTGGCCCAGCGCTACAACATCCTGCTGTGCTCGACCATCATCGAGACCGGCATCGACGTGCCCAGCGCCAACACCATCGTCATCAGCCGCGCCGACAAGTTCGGCCTGGCGCAGCTGCACCAGCTGCGCGGCCGCGTGGGCCGCAGCCACCACCAGGCCTACGCCTACCTCATGGTGCCCGACACCGAGGGCCTGACCAAGCAGGCCGCGCAGCGGCTCGAGGCCATCCAGCAGATGGAAGAGCTGGGCAGCGGCTTCTACCTCGCCATGCACGACCTCGAAATCCGCGGCGCGGGCGAGGTGCTGGGCGAGAACCAGAGCGGCAACATGCTGGAGGTGGGCTTTCAGCTCTACAACGAGATGCTGGCCGAGGCCGTACGCTCGCTCAAGGCCGGCAAGGAACCCGACCTGCTTGCGCCCCTGTCCGCCGCCACCGACATCAACCTGCACGCCCCTGCGCTGCTGCCCGACGACTACTGCGGCGACGTACACCTGCGCCTGTCGTTCTACAAGAAGCTCGCCACCGCCAAGTCCAGCGACCAGATCGACGCCCTGCTCGAAGAAATCGTGGACCGCTTCGGAAAGCTGCCCCCGCAGGCGCAGACGCTTATCGACGTGCACCGCCTGCGCACGCTGAGCCAGCCCTATGGCGTGGTGAAGGTGGACGCCGCGCCCGGCGTCATCAACATCACCTTCAAGCCCCAGCCGCCCGTGGACCCGCTGGCCATCATCCACCT
>JASLFM010000336.1 GCA_030150585.1 Acidovorax sp. | reverse complement strand
ACCGCCATGGGCCTGGCGGTGGGCTACATGACGCCGCAGCAGCTCGCCACGCGCGAGCATGCCTACACCCAGGTCTGGCGCAAGATCATCCAGACCAGCGGCTTCCAGCCCCAGTGACAGCGCGCCGGGGCTGTTGACCGGTGCGGAAGACGGTGTGGCGTGACACGTGTCACGCCCATTCGTAAACGCTTGCAACGGCGCAATGTTGCGCCACGGGGATTTGTTACCCTCGCCGGTTCAACGGAGGCGAGGCGTGAAAACCTTCAAGCAAAAAACATGGATCCTCGGCGCCGGTCTTTGGCTGGCTGCGGCCGCCGCCCAGGCGCTCACCATCACCAGTTTCTCGCCGCAGGGCGAGGTGGCACGTGTGCGGCAGGTGGTGGCCAAGTTCGATGGCGCGGCCGTCAATTTCGGCGACCCCAAGGCGCCGGCGCCCCTCGCCGTGAGTTGCAGCGACGCCGAGGCCAGCCAGGGCCAGGGCCGCTGGACCAGCGAGCGCGAATGGGTGTTCGACTTCCGGGCCGACCTCCCTCCCGGTATGCGCTGCACGGCGCGCGTGGTGCCTGGGTTCAAATCGGCCGCTGGCGCAGCGCTGGCGGGCGCGAGCAGCTATCAATTCAATACCGGTGGACCGTTCGTGCAGAACATACTCCCCGGCACCTACCAGAACATCGACGAAGAGCAGTTCTTCGTGCTGCAGTTCAACGGCCCTGCCACGGTGGCGAGCGTGCAGTCCAACGTCTGGTGCGCGGCCGAGGGCGTGGGCGAGCGCGTGCCCGTGCGCCTCATTGAGGGCGCACAGCGCGCCGAGCTGCTCAAGGCCCAGGGCCTTGAAAAACGTGCGGCCAAGGAGCCGCTGCAGTTCGCCACGCTCGCGTGCAACCGGCGGCTGACGTCGGGCTCGCGCGTGCAACTGGTCTACGGCAAGGGTGTTGCCACGCCCAGCGGCGTGCCCAATACGGTCGAGAAGCGCTTCGAGTACAAGGTGCGCGAGCCGTTCTCGGCCGAGTTCTCGTGCGAGCGCGAGAACGCGCAGGCCGCCTGCCTGCCGATCCGTCCGCTGCGCCTGTCGTTCAACGCGCCCGTGCCGCGCAAGCTGGCCGAGGGCATCCGCCTGCAGTCCGACAAGGAGACCCTGAAGCCGCAGGTCGGCGACGACGGCGAGGGGAGCCGGGACGCCGACAGCGTGGTCACGGGCGTGCAGTTCGCCGCGCCGCTCACGGCGCAAACCCGCTTCAAGCTCACGCTGCCCAAGGACTTCAAGGATGCCTCGGGCCGCGCGCTGCGCAATGCCGACAGCTTTCCGCTCTCCGTCGCCACGGGCGACATGCCGCCGCTGGCCAAGTTCGCGGCCGCGCCGTTCGGCATCGTCGAGCGCTTTGCCGAAGGCCCTCCTTCCGACCATCCGCCCGCTCTGCTGCCCGTGACGCTGCGCAACGTCGAGGCCGCGCTGCGCATCCAGGGCCTGCAGCCCGGGCAGGATGCGAAGGCGCAGCCCCAGGGCCAGGTCAGCACGCTGCAGCCGCGCACCGATGCCGAGATCATCGCGTGGTTCCGCAAGGTGCAGCGCTACGACAACTACGTCATCGACCGAGGGCAGGCCAAGCGCGATGTGAAAGGGCCGCTGCCCGGCGTGCTCGACAACGACCGCGACTATGTACAGACGCGCATGGTGTCGCTGCTTGCGGGCCAGGCTGGGGTGAAGACGCTGGAGCTGCCCAAGCCCGCGGGCGCGGACCCGCGCCCGTTCGAGGTGGTGGGCATTCCGCTGCCCGTGGGCTTCCACGTGGTGGAGATCGCCTCGCAACGCCTGGGCGCGTCGCTGCTCGACGAGCGCCATGGCGCGGGCCGCACGATGTACGTGCGCACCTCGGCCCTGGTCACCAACCTGGGCGTGCATTTCAAGCTCGGCCGCGAGAACGCGGCTGCCTGGGTGACATCGCTCGACAAGGGCAAGCCGGTGGAAGGCGCGGTCGTGCGCGTGTCCGATTGCAGTGGCAAGGAGCTCGCGCAGGCCAAGACCGACGCGCAGGGCGTTGCCCGCTTCGAAGGCCTTTCGTCCGAGCCGCCGCGCTGCGGTGGCGAAGACGGCGGCGACGCTTACTTCGTGAGCGCGCGCGCCACCTCCGAGGGCGCGCAGGACATGGCCTTCACCTGGAGCGACTGGCAGCGCGGCATCGAGCCCTGGCGCTTCAACGTGCCCACGAGCAGCGACCCGCGCCCCGATGAAATCGCCCACACCATTTTCGACCGCACGCTGCTGCGCGCGGGCGAGACGGTGTCGATGAAGCACCTGCTGCGCAGCCAGAACCGCAAGGGTTTCGCCCTGCCCGAGACCAGCCCGGATACCCTGGTCGTTACCCACATGGGCAGCGGCCAGCAGTACACGCAGCCGCTTGCATGGCGCACCACCGCCACGGGCGGGCGCAGCGCCGAGAGCCAGTTCCAGATTCCGCCGGCCGCCAAGCTCGGCGTGTACCAGGTGGAGTTGCGTTCGACCAGCGGCACCAGCTTCGGCTCGGGCTCGTTCCGCGTCGAGGAATTCCGCCTGCCCGTGCTCGAAGGCCGCGTGGCGCCCGCCGAGAAGAAACCGCTGGTGCGCGTGCGCACCGTGCCTACCGACGTGCAGATCAACTACGTCTCGGGCGGCGGCGCGGCCAACCTGCCCGTGCGCGTGTCGGCCTTGGTGCGCGGCAAATACCTGCAGTACCCGGACTACGACGCCTTCAGCTTCAACCCGCCGCGCAAACGTGGCCCCAATGGCGATGCATCCTCCAGCGCGAACAGCGACGACGAGGAGGCCACGGCCAGCCAGGACAGCCGCGTGATCGCCGACAAGCTGCCGGTCACGCTCGACCGCAACGGCGCGGGCAAGGTCACGGTGGAGAACGTGCCCGCCGCGCGCGCGCCGCAGGAACTGCTGCTTGAAGCCACCTACGCCGACCCCAATGGCGAGGTGCAGACGCTGCGCAGCACGCAGACGCTCTGGCCTGCCAGCGTGGTCGCGGGCATCAAGACCGAGGGCTGGGTGTCCGCCGCGCAGAAGGTGCGCTTCCAGGCCCTGGCGCTGGGCCTGGATGGCAAGGCGCTGGCCGACGTGCCCGTGGCCGTGCAGGCCGTGGCGCGCGTCACCACCACCACGCGCAAGCGCATGGTGGGC
>JASLFM010000285.1 GCA_030150585.1 Acidovorax sp. | reverse complement strand
GCGTGCTTGCGCGGATCGTCCTGGAACCCGGCCAGCCGCCTGCGCGCGGTGGCGAGCGCGCGCGGCACATCGTCGAAGACGGGGCCGTGCCCCGGCAGCACCACGCGCGGGGCGAGTCGTTCGATGAGGTCGAGCGTGGCTGCCACGGCATCGAAGGCGTCTTCGCCCTCCAGCTCGGGGAAGACCACGCCGAAGCCGTTCTCCCACAGTGCATCGGCCGAGATCAGCAGCGCATTCTCGGGCTCGAACAACACGATGGAATGCGGGTCGTGTCCCGGCGCGGCATGCACTTGCCAGGCGCGGTCGCCCAGCTCCACGGTGCTGCCGGGTTCGAGCACGCCGTCCATGCGAAAGCGCGGGCATTCCTGGCCCGTGGGCGTATAGCTCAGCGTATACGGGTCCCACGCGCGCACGGCGGCCGCCTGGCCGGGCGGGATCAGCGTTTGCACCTGCGGCCAGGTGGCCTGCAGCGCCGCGTTGCCACCGCAGTGGTCGCTGTGCAAGTGGGTGTTGAGCACCCGGTCCAGTGCGCGGCCCGCGAGCGCGCCTTCGAGCAGCGCCACGGTTTGCGCCGAGTGGCTGCAGTAGCCCGTATCGACCACGGCCGTGGACTCGCGCCCCATGAACAGAATGTTGTTGGCCGACAGCCAGCCGCGCTCGAGTACGGTGATTTCAGGCGGCAGGGCAGGCGGGGTAGGCGTCATCAGCTATGAAAAGAAGAGTGTGAAACTGGCACCTCCCCGCGTGGAAGCCGCGGCTCAGGGGGTGGCCCGCAATTCTCTGCGCAGGATTTTGCCTACGTTCGTCTTGGGCAGCTCGTCGCGGAACTCGATGTACTTGGGCCGCTTGTAGCCCGTGAGGTTGTCGTGGCAGTAGCGCACCAGATCGTCCTCGGTCAGCGCGGGGTCGTTCTTGATCACGAAGACCTTGATGGCCTCGCCCTGCTTCTCGTCGGGGATGCCGATGGCCGCGCACTCCACCACGCCAGGGCACATCGCGATGACCTGCTCGAGCTCGTTGGGGAACACGTTGAAGCCCGACACGAGGATCATGTCCTTCTTGCGGTCGATGATGCGGGTGTAGCCCTCGGCGTCCATGACGCCGATGTCGCCCGTGCGCATGAAGCCGTCGGCCGTGAAAGCCTTGGCGTTCTCCTCGGGCTGGTTGTAGTAGCCGGCCATCACGTTCGGCCCCTTGATGCAGATTTCGCCGCTTTCGCCCTGGGGCAGGCTGCGGCCCGCATCGTCCTTGATCGCGATGTCGATGCCCGGCAGCGGCAGGCCGATGGTGCCCGTGAACGCGGTGTTGCTCACGGGGTTGTTGGTGCCGATGGCGCAGGTCTCGCTCATGCCCCAGCCCTCGATCATGGTGCTGCCCGTCACCGCCTGCCACTGGCGCGCCGTGGCTTCCGACGCCGCCATGCCGCCGGCCTGCGAAACGCACAGGTGCGAGAAGTCCAGTGACTTGAACTGCGGGTTCTGCAGCAGCGCGTTGAAGAGCGTGTTCACGGCGGGCAGCATGTGGAAGGGGCGCTTCTTGAGCACCTCGACAAACTTCGGGATGTCGCGCGGGTTCGGGATCAGTGTGAGGCTCGAGCCCTGGCGGATCGCGAGCAGGCATAGCGTGAGCGCGAAGATGTGGTACAGCGGCAGTGCCGCGATGCTGTTGGCGCGCGAGAGATCGCCCACCTTGGCGAGTGCGGGCGTGAACCAGGCCTCGGCCTGCAGCGTGGCGGCCACGATGTTGCGGTGGGTCAGCACCGCGCCCTTGGACAGGCCCGTGGTACCGCCCGTGTACTGCAAGAAGGCCGTGGATTCGAGCGTGGCCTGGCTGGGTGCCAGCGAGCGCTGCTGCCCCAGGGCCAGGGCCTTTTTGAACGTGACCACCTGGCGGCCGTTCGACAGCGGCAGCTCGTAGGCTGGCACCATCTTGGCCAGATGCCGCACGGCAAAGCTGATCCAGTGCCCGTACCAGAAGCCCAGCAGGTCGCCCATGGAGGCGATGCACACGTGCTTGACCTGCGTGTGCTCGACGATTTCGGACAGCGTGTGCGCGAAGTTCTCCAGGATCACGATGGCCGTGGCACCCGAGTCCTTGAGCTGGTGCTCCAGCTCGCGCGCGGTGTACAGCGGGTTCACGTTCACGCAGGTGTAGCCCGCGCGCAGCACGCCGGCCATGGTCACGCCGAACTGCGGCACGTTGGGCAGCATGATGGCCACGCGCGCGTCCGGCGCCAGCCCCAGGCCCTGCAGCCACGCGCCCAGGGCGGCGCTGTGGCGGTCCAGCTCCCCGTAGGTCATCCAGCGGTCCATGCAGACCGAGAAGGGGCTGGCGGCGTGCTGGCGGAACGATTCCTCCAGCAGGTGCGGTACCGAGCGGTACTGGTCGGGGTCGATATCGTGCGGTACGCCGGGGGGGTAGCTTTTGAGCCAGGTTTTTTCCATGCAAGAACCTTGAATGCGCCAGGGAAGTTGGCAGGCATTGTGGGTGCGCCCCCCGGCCAGGGCTATCGGGCTTGTCCCAGGGTCTGGCGCAATGCTGTCTCGCATGCGACAGGCGGCGCGCCGAACAGCTGCTCCAGCAGGGCGCCCTCGCGCTGCGCGATGGTGCCGAGGAAGTGGGCCACTGCGCCGCGCGTGCGCGCCAGGGTGCCGAAGGTGTCGAAGCCGGCTTCCAGAAAGCGCTGCAGCTCGCTCAGCCCGGCGGCCTGGGCCGGGCCGCGCATCATGCGCAGCATGGTGCGCAGGCCGGGCTTGGCGGTCAGCCGCGCCAGGTCCTGCCCCATGGCCAGCACGCTGGCGAGCTGCGCCTGGCGCGCCTGCGGCTGGCCCACCTGGCGCCACGCGGCCACGTAGCGCGCGGCGGGGTCGCCGGGCAGGCCGTCCCAGGTGGCGCCCATGGCATGGTCGAGCTGCTCGGTCTGCGCATGCAATTGCGCCAGCGCCACGGCCATGTCCACCACCGGGCGGGGGAACAGCGTCTGCAGCGTGCCGGCGATGCGCCCGAACTGCGCGTCGCGCGCCTGGTAGTCGGCGCTGCCGTACAGCTCGGCCAGGAAGAAGCGCGCCGCCGGCGCGTACAGCACGGAGGCCAGCAGGTCGGCATAGGTGCCGCGAAAGCGCGCCGATTGCAGCGCCTTGACGGCGTGCACCGCCGCGCCCCAGGCGGGCGTGTCGGTGCGCTGCTGGCGCAGGGCCGTTACTTCGGCGATGCAGTGGCGGATGGTCTGGGCGGCGTCCATGGTATTTTCGGGCGGGTTGGCGCTGTGCAGAGAAATATAAGCCAAATCACCCTCCAAGGCCCATGCAGCAAGCGCGGTCAGCTATCAAAAAGAGAGTTCTCCCTACCATGAACGCCCGCTGGCAGCAAGCCCTCTCGCTCACGCTCCTGTGCGCCGCAGCCGCCTGGCTGGCCTGGCAGTGGCCCCACTCGCCCGCCGTGGCGCTGGCGGGGCTGGCCGCGCTGGCACTGTGGAGCCTGGCATGGCTGGGGCTGCAGTTCGCGCTGATGTGGCGCATCAACCGGGGGGACCCCGCGCCGCGCGCGGGCCGCTGGCAGTGCCTGCGCGCCTGGTGGGCCGAGGCCGGCGTGGCGACGCTGCTGTTCGGCTGGCGCCAGCCGTTCCGCCACGCCGCCTGCCCGGACTGGCTGCCGGCTCGGGACGCCGCCGGGGGCGCGCCAGGCCGGGGCGTGGTGCTGGTGCACGGCTTCATGTGCAACCGCGGGATCTGGAACCGCTGGATGCGCCTGCTGCGCGCACGCGGCCATGCCCATGTGGCGGTGACGCTGGAGCCGGTGCTGGGCTCGATCGACGGGTATGCGGCGCAGATCGACGATGCCGTGCGCCGCGTCACGGCCGCCACGGGGTGCCCCCCGGTGCTGCTGTGCCACAGCATGGGGGGGCTGGCCGCGCGCGCCTGGCTGCGCGCTGTGCCGGGCGCCGACGCGCGCGTGCACCGCGTCATCACCCTGGGAACGCCCCACGGGGGCACCTGGGCGGCGCGCTGGAGCCGCGCCGGCAACGGCCGTCAGATGCGCCTGGACGGCGACTGGCTGCGCCAGCTCGCGCAGGCCGAGCCGGCCCAGCGGCGCGCGCTGTTCACCTGCTGGTATTCCAACTGCGACAACATCGTCTTTCCCGCCAGCACGGCGGCGCTGGCGGGGGCCGACAACCGCTTCATCGCCGGCGTGGCCCATTTGCAGATGGTCGATGCGCCTGTGGTGGTGCAGGCCTGCCTGGCGGACCTTGCGCGCGACTGAGGCTCCGATGGCGCTTCAATGCGCATCGGCGGCGAATTCCGGCAGCTTGCGCAGGCAGGCGTAGAGGGGCGTGAAGTCGGGCTCGGTGAGCGCGAACAACTGCTCGAAGCTCTCGGCCACGAAGTAGGTCTGCTGGTAGCTGTCGATCTTGTAGCGCGTGCGCATGGTGCGCTCGATCTGCAGCGGCAGGCGCTGCGGTTCGGCGCTGCGCACGGCGTAGGCCAGCTCGCCGGCGGAGCTCAGGATGCCGGCGCCGTAGGCGCGCAGCGCGCCGCGCTCGCGGATCAGCCCGAACTCGATGGTGTACCAGTACAGGCGCGCGAGCATCTCGCAGGCGCCGAGCTGCTGGGCTTTGAGCCCGCCCTGGCCGTAGCGTTGCACGTAGTCGGCGAACACGGGGTTGAACAGCAGCGGCACGTGTCCGAACAGGTCGTGGAAGATGTCGGGCTCCACGATGTAGTCGAACTCCGCCGGCGTGCGGATCCAGTCCGTCACCGGGAACTTGCGGTTCGCCAGCAGGGTGAAGAACGGGGCTTCGGGGATCAGGCCGGGCACGGCCACGAGCTGCCAGCGCGTGGCGCGGTACAGGCGCTCGCTGACTTCCTCCAGGCGCGGGATGCGCTCCTTGGCGCCGAGCAGCGGCAGCGCGTCGATGAAGTGCTGGCTGGCCAGGCCGGGCAGCTGGGCCGACTGGCGCTCGTACAGGCGGTGGTAGAGGTCGTGGTCCTGCGCGGTGTAGGCGGTGTAGTCCTGCGCGCAGGTGTAGTCGTCGGCGGCGCGGCCATAGTCGCCGCGCGGCGGCCGCGCGCTGGCGCCATAGACGGCGGGGTTGACTGCCATGGCCGGGGTTCCCCTGAACTCAGAGTACGCCGCGGCGCATCTGGTCGAGCTCGATGCTCTCGAACAGGGCCTTGAAGTTGCCGTTGCCGAAGCCGTCGTCGCCCTTGCGCTGGATGAACTCGAAGAAGATCGGGCCCAGCTGGTTCTCGCTGAAGATCTGCAGCAGCAGCTTGCGGCCTGCGCCGTCCAGCAGAATCTTGCGCTTTTTCAGCTCGGCCACGTCTTCGCCATGGTCGGGCAGGCGCTTGTCGATCAGTTCGTAATAGGTGTCGATGGTGTCGAGCA
>JASLFM010000270.1 GCA_030150585.1 Acidovorax sp. | reverse complement strand
CTCGACGCCGCACGCCGTTTCTACGGCGGCGTGCTCGGCTGCCAGGAAGGCCGCAGCACCGACACCTGGGTGGACTTCGACTTCTTCGGCCACCAGATCTCGCTGCACCTCGGCGAACCCTTCGCGAGCACGCGCACGGGGCATGTGGGCGACCACCTCGTGCCCATGCCGCATTTCGGCCTCATTCTGGAGCTGCCCGCATGGCAGGCCCTGGCCGAGCGCCTGCGCGCGGCCGGCACGGCCTTCGTGCTCGAACCCCAGGTGCGCTTCGAGGGCCAGCCCGGCGAGCAATGGACCATGTTCTTCCACGACCCGAGCGGTAACCCGATCGAGATCAAGGGCTTTCGCTCGCTGGAGCAGGTCTACGCGAGCTGAACGACAAGAAACCCCAAAAACAAAAACGCCCACTGGAGAGTGGGCGTTTTTCGATTTGGTTGCGCGAGGAGGATTTGAACCTCCGACCTTTGGGTTATGAGCCCAACGAGCTACCAGACTGCTCCATCGCGCGGCAAGAAATAAATTATAGCCTATTTTTAGGCTTCTGCGCCAGAGTTTGCAGATTCCGTGGATTCTGCGGCGCGGTCCACGAGTTCGACGAACGCCATGGGGGCATTGTCGCCCACGCGGAAGCCCATCTTCAGGATGCGGGTGTAGCCGCCCGGACGGGTCTTGAAGCGGGGGCCCAGGTCGTTGAACAGCTTGGTCACACTGTCGCGGTCGCGCAGGCGGTTGAAGGCCAGGCGGCGGTTGGCCACGCTGTCTTCCTTGGCCAGGGTGATCATGGGCTCGATCACGCGGCGCAGTTCCTTGGCCTTGGGCAGCGTGGTCTTGATGGCCTCGTGCTCGATGAGCGAGTTCATCATGTTCTGCAGCATCGCAAGGCGGTGCGAGCTGGTGCGGTTGAGTTTGCGGAGGCCGTGTCCGTGGCGCATGGTGCTTTCCTTCTACTGTCTATGTAATTAAATCGGGCAGCCGTATCAGGTACTGCCCGAGGCACTGGCTCTTTCGAGGGAGCCGAAAATTATAACTTAGCGCTTGTCGAGGCCGGCCGGCGGCCAGTTCTCGAGCTTCATGCCCAGCGTGAGGCCACGCGAGGCCAGCACTTCCTTGATCTCGTTGAGCGACTTGCGGCCCAGGTTGGGGGTCTTGAGCAGCTCGTTCTCGGTACGCTGGATCAGGTCGCCGATGTAATAGATGTTCTCGGCCTTCAGGCAGTTGGCCGAGCGCACGGTGAGTTCCAGCTCGTCCACGGGGCGCAGCAGGATCGGATCGAACGTGGCGCTGCCGCGCGAGCCAGTGGGCTCGAACACGCGGTCGATGTCACCGCCCTCGAGCTGGGCGAAGACCGCCAGCTGCTCCACGAGGATCTTGGCGGAGGCGCGCACAGCGTCCTCGGCGGTGATCGCACCGTTGGTCTCGATCTCCACCACCAGCTTGTCCAGATCGGTACGCTGCTCCACGCGGGCGCTTTCAACGGTGTAGCTCACGCGCTTGACCGGCGAGAACGATGCGTCGAGGACGATGCGGCCGATCGACTTCGTCGGCTCGTCGCCATAGCGGCGCAGGTTGCCCGGTACGTAGCCGCGGCCCTTCTCGACCTTGATCTGCATGTCCAGCTTGCCGCCTTGCGACAGGTGGGCGATGACGTGATCGGGGTTGACGATCTCGACGTCGTGCGGCGTCTGGATGTCGCGGGCGGTGACCACACCCTCGCCGTCCTTGCGCAGGCTCAGCGTGACTTCATCACGGTTGTGGAGCTTGAACACCACGCCCTTGAGGTTCAGGAGGATGTTGACCACATCTTCCTGTACGCCGTCGATCGAGGAGTACTCGTGCAGCACCCCGGCGATGGTGACTTCCGTCGCTGCGTAACCCACCATGGACGAGAGCAGGACACGCCGGATGGCGTTGCCCAGCGTGTGGCCGTAGCCACGCTCGAACGGCTCCAGTTCGACCTTGGCGCGGTTGTGGCCAAGCTGCTCGACATTGATCGCCTTGGGTTTCAGCAAATTGGTTTGCATGCAGACTTCCTCTCAATACCCCCAGCTCGTTACGCCGGTAAGGCTGGTGAAGCGCCTAAACCGCGATGCCTCGCGGTTCAGGGACGGTTTTATCGATGGCGATGATTAGCGCGAATACAGTTCGACGATCAGCGATTCGTTGATGTCGGCACCGAATTCGTCGCGGTCCGGCACCTTCTTGAAGGTACCTTCTGCCTTGTCGGCATTCACCTCAACCCAGGCGGGCAGGCCGACTTGCTGGGCCAGTTGCAGCGCTTCGACCACACGGCCTTGCTTCTTGGACTTTTCGCGCACAGCCACCACGTCGCCGGTCTTCACCATGTACGAGGGGATGTTCACGGATTGGCCATTCACCAGGATGGCCTTGTGCGACACCAGCTGGCGCGCTTCGGCGCGGGTGGAGCCAAAGCCCATGCGGTACACCACGTTGTCCAGGCGCGATTCGAGCAGCGACAGCAGGTTGGCGCCGGTGTTGCCCTTGCGGCGGTCGGCTTCCTCGAAGTAGCGGCGGAATTGCTTCTCCATCACGCCGTACATGCGCTTGACCTTCTGCTTTTCGCGCAGCTGCAGGCCGTAGTCGGAGGTACGCTGGCCCGAGATGCGGCCGTGCTGGCCGGGCTTGGAGTCGAATTTGGCCTTGTCCGCGATGGAGCGGCGAGCGCTCTTCAGGAACAGGTCGGTGCCTTCACGGCGGGAGAGTTTGGCCTTGGGGCCGAGATAACGTGCCACTTGAGCTTCCTTGTGTCATCTACCGCAAACCATTGCGGGAGCCGCCTGCGATGCCGAGGGCATATACAGGCGGCGGTGGGCTTATGAAAAGATCAGATACGGCGGCGCTTTTGAGGGCGGCAGCCGTTGTGCGGAACCGGCGTCACGTCGGAGATGGACGTGATGCGGATGCCCAGCGCGCCCAGGGCGCGCACCGAAGACTCGCGACCCGGGCCGGGGCCCTTGATCTCGACGTCCAGGTTCTTGATCCCCTGTTCCATGGCAGCGCGACCCGCCACTTCCGAAGCCACCTGGGCAGCGAACGGGGTGGACTTGCGCGAGCCCTTGAAACCTTGGCCGCCGGACGAAGCCCACGACAGGGCGTTGCCTTGGCGGTCGGTGATCGTGATGATCGTGTTGTTGAACGAAGCGTGCACGTGGGCGATGCCGTCGGAAACGTTCTTGCGAACCTTCTTGCGCACACGCTGGGCTGCGTTATTGGCGGGAGACTTTGCCATAGTGATCTTTCAATCTTACTTCTTCAGAGCCGCTGCACCCTTGCGCGGGCCCTTGCGGGTGCGGGCATTGGTACGGGTACGCTGTCCACGCATGGGCAGGCCGCGGCGGTGGCGGAAGCCGCGGTAGCAGCCGATGTCCATCAGGCGCTTGATGTTCATCGTGGTTTCGCGGCGCAGGTCACCTTCCAGGGTCAGGGGGGACAGCTGGTCGCGGATCTTTTCGAGATCGGCGTCCGTCAGGTCCTTGACCTTCTTGGAATATTCGATGCCACATGCGTCGCAGATCTTGCGCGCCGTGGTGCGACCAATGCCATAGATGGCGGTCAGGCCGATTTCAGCACGCTTGTGCGGCGGGATGTTAATGCCGGCGATACGTGCCATGTTAATAATCCTCTGATACTTTCAATCAACCCTGGCGCTGCTTATGGCGCTGGTCCGTGCAGATCACGCGCACCACACCCTTGCGGCGGATGATCTTGCAGTTGCGGCAGATTTTCTTGACCGAAGCCGAAACTCTCATTTCA
>JASLFM010000237.1 GCA_030150585.1 Acidovorax sp. | reverse complement strand
AAGGACGGCATGCTCTCCCGCGAGGAATTCGAGAAGGGTGTGAAGCAACAGCCCTGATGCCATGCGGCGCGTGCAGCGCCGCACTCCAGCAACCCGTTGATTAGCGCAGCGCCGTGGTGGGCATACCGCCCCCACGGCGTTTTTGCGTGCCGGTGGTATTCTTTTCGGTCACCCGGAGACCCCATGAACGCACCCGCCGCCGCCCGCCACCTGCTCCCAGAATTCCACCCGCGGCCCGTACCGCAGGCGCTGCTCGATGCGCTCGCGGCGCGCTTCGGCGCGCAGTGCTCCACGGCCCTGGCCGTGCGCGAGCAGCATGGGCGCGACGAGGGCTCGATCCAGGCACCGCCGCCCGCGGCCGTGGTGTTCGCCGAGAGCACGCGCGACGTGCAGGATGCGGTGCGCCTCGCGGCTGCGCATGCCACGCCCGTCATTCCCTACGGTGCCGGCTCGTCGCTCGAAGGCCATTTGCTGGCCGTGCAGGGCGGCATCAGCATCGACGTCGGCCGCATGAACCGCGTGCTCAGCGTGGATGCCGACGACCTCACCGTCACCGTGCAGCCCGGCATCACGCGCAAGGCGTTGAACGAAGCGATCAAGGACACGGGCCTGTTCTTTCCCATCGACCCCGGCGCCGATGCGAGCATCGGCGGCATGGCCGCCACGCGCGCCAGCGGCACGAACGCCGTGCGCTACGGCACCATGCGCGAGAACGTGCTGGCACTCGAGGTCGTGACGGCCAGCGGCGAGGCCATCCGCACCGGCACGCGCGCCAAGAAAAGCGCGGCGGGCTACGACCTCACGCGCCTGCTGGTGGGCAGCGAAGGCACGCTGGGCATCATGACCGAGATCACCGTGCGCCTGTACCCGCTGCCCGAGGCCGTGAGCGCCGCGATCTGCTCCTTCCCGAGCATCGAGTCCGCCGTGCGCACCGTGATCCAGACCATCCAGCTCGGCGTGCCGATCGCGCGCGTGGAGCTCATCGACGCCAACACCGTGCGCATGGTCAACGCGCACAGCAAGCTCGCGCTGCGCGAGGAACCCATGCTGCTCATGGAATTCCACGGCTCGCCCGCGGGTGTGAAGGAGCAGGCGGAGACCGTGCAAGCCCTGGCCGGCGAGCACGGCGGCAACGCCTTCGAATGGGCCACCACGCCCGAGGAGCGCACGCGCCTGTGGGCCGCGCGGCACAACGCCTACTTTGCCGCCATCCAGTCGCGCCCGGGCTGCAAGGCCATCAGCACCGACACCTGCGTGCCGATTTCCCGCCTGGCCGACTGCCTGCTCGACTCCGTGGCCGAGGCCGATGCGAGCGGTATCCCCTACTTCCTCGTGGGCCATGTGGGCGACGGCAACTTCCATTTCGGCTACCTGCTCGACCCGAACATCCCCGAGGAGCGCGAGAAAGCAGAGCAGCTCAACCGCCAGCTCGTGGCGCGTGCACTGCGCCTGGGGGGCACCTGCACGGGCGAGCACGGCGTGGGCATCCACAAGATGGACTTCCTGGTGGATGAAACGGGCGCGGGGGCGGTGGAGATGATGCGGGCGGTCAAGCGCGCGCTGGACCCGCAGAACATCCTGAACCCGGGCAAGATTTTCGCGCTCTGAGCACGCGGCACCAGCCCTTCAAAGCACAAAGCGCCGCATTGCGGCGCTTTGTTTTTAATAGCTACAGGCGCTGAAACGCTGGGCGTTCGCGGCCTGTCCGATGGGCCATCAGGCCGCCGCGCCCGCAGGCCGCGCGGCACGCGCCGCCACCCCCGCGCCCACGAGTCCCGCCGAGGCCACGCCCAGCACCAGCGCGAGGGCCGAGCCGTAGAAGATGCCCGCGGTCAGCCCCCGGTCCAGCAACGCGCCGAACACGGGCGCCGCCACCGAGAAGCCCAGGTCCAGCCCTGAGTACACCGTGCCGTACACACGGCCCGTGGCACCGGGCGGCGCGGCGCGCTTGATGAGCATGTCGCGCGAGGGGCCGGCCAGCCCGGTGCCCAGGCCCGCCACGGAGGCCACCGCCAGCGCCGCCATGCCCGGCAGCCAGCCCGTGGCCACGAGCGCCAGCAGCACGGCCGAGCCCAGCAGGCACACCGAGATCACTTTCTCCAGCCGCGCCACGCGCCCCACGAGGAAGCCGCCGATCACCATGCCGCCCGCGCCGCACAGCATGTAGCCCGTGACCACCATGGCCGTGAGCGACAGCGGCAGGCCATACATCTGCTGCAGCGCGGGGCTTGCGAAGCTCTGGATCGCGCTCAGGGCGCAGGTGCTCCAGAAGAAGAACGAGAAGCACAGCCACACCGAGGGCAGGCGCAGGAAGGCCATGGGGTGCTCGGCCGGCGCAGCGGCGGCGCCCTTGGCCTGGTGGGCCCAGCTGCCCTGCCGGTCGTCGATGGCGTGGCGGTTGAGCACCATCAGCGCCAGCACCGCGGCAGCGACGCCCGCCGCCGAGAAGCAGGCCGTGCGCCAGGACCCCGTGGCCGTGGCGATGCCCGCCATGAAGACCGGCGCCGCCGCCCAGCCCAGGTTGCCCGTGATGCCGTGCACCGAGAATGCATGGCCCAGGCGCGGCTGCGACACGCGCTTGTTGAGGATGGTGAAGTCCACCGGGTGGAATGGCGCGTTGCCCAGCCCCGCGAAGGCCGCCGCGAGCATCAGGCCGGAGTAGCCCTGTGCCATGCCCGCCGACAGCGCCGCGAGCACGAAGCACGAGAGCGCGAAGAACAGCACGGGCCGCGCGCCCACGCGGTCCACGAGGAAGCCCGACAGCGCCTGGCCCACGCCCGAGATCACGAAGAACACGGTGACCAGCAGCCCCAGCTCGGAGTAGTTCAGCGAAAACTCCTTGATGAGCCAAGGAAACAGCGGCGCCAGCAGCATGTGGAAGAAATGCGAAGTGCCATGCGCCAGGCCGATGAGGCCGATGGTGTGCGCATCCTGGCGCAGGGGAACGGGCGTGCCCGCAAGCGTGGTCGAGGTCGTCATAGCCGCGATGGTAGGCAGGATCGCTGCGGCAGGTTTACGATAGCCTGCCAATTTCTGTCGCGAACATGCCAAGCCCACGCCCTGCCCCGGCGCCCGCGCCGGCCCCCGTGCCCTCGCTCACGCCGCACCTCTACGTGCCCACGCGGGAGCGGCCCGTGCGCGCCAAGGTGCGCCACCTGCCGGCCGACACCCGGGTGCTGCCCCACAGCCACCCCTGGGCCCAGGTGGCCTTCTCGGCCGAGGGCGTGGTGCGGCTCACGGCGGCCCACAGCACATTGCCCAGCACCTACATCGTGCCGCCCTCGCGCGCGCTGTGGATTCCGCCGGGCGTGGAGCACACGGTGACCATGGTCGAGGACGCCCAGCTGCTCACCCTCTACCTCTACCAGCCACGCGGGCGCGTCGGCCCTGCAGGCCCGGGCACCGACGACTCCGCCTGGAGACAGTGCCGCGTGCTCGAGGTGTCGGACCTGCTGCACGCACTCGTGCGCGAACTCGATACCGCGCCCGACGACGGCCAGCCCCCGCCTGCCGAGGCGCTGCGGCGCGAGCGGCACCTGAGCGCCCTCGTGGTCGACGAACTGCGCCGCGCGCGCGCCGTGCGCCTGGGCGTGGACCTGCCGCGCGACAAACGCCTGCGCCATCTGTGCGAGGCCGTCATCGCCGACCCCACGCGCCACGAGACGCTCGAAGCCTGGTCGCACGATACGGGCGCGAGCCCGCGCACCGTGGCCCGCCTGTTCCGCCAGGAGCTGGGCAGCACCTTCACGCAGTGGCGCCAGCAGGTCGTGCTCGCCAAGGCCGTCTCGCTCGCGGCCTCGCGCGTCCCCATGGGCCAGATCGCGGCGGAACTGGGCTACAGCGCCAGCGCCTTCAGCGCCATGGTGCGCCGCACGGTGGGCATGCCGCCGGGGCGGTTCTTCGGGCAGCAGGGAACGGTATCGCTCTGATTTCTGGAGCAGCCTGCGCTTGCTGGACAGACGCCGCAGCCTGATTTGCCATGAAAAACGCGGCCCTTGGGCCGCGTTGGTCTTTCCGCTGGCAGCAGGTCAGCGCGACAGTGCACCCGCCGTCGCCGTGTCCAGGCGACCCGTGACGGGCAGACCCTCGGCCTGCTGGAATTCGCGCAGCGCCTTGGCCGTCTTCGGGCCGGCAGAGCCGTCGGGCGTGCCCACGTTGTAGCCCAGGGCGTTCAGACGCTCCTGCGCTTCGCGCACGGACATGGAGGCACCCGCCTTGGTTTGCGAAGGGGGCGCAGCGCCGTCCACGCCGAGGCGGCCGCCGCCGCCCAGGCCCTGGCCCTGCACGCTTTGCGCCTTGTAGTTGCGCAGCGCCACGACCATCTGGTTGTAGGCGTCGAAGAAGGCCGCGGTGATGACCTTGCCCTGGGCCGTATTCTGGTAGCCGCCCAGGCCGGCCGCGCCGCCGATGCCCGCGAGGCCGGCAAAGCCCGCGAAGTCGCTCTTGGAGGCGCTGCCTTCCGAGGCCGACACCTGCACGCCCGAGCGGTTGTCCACCAGCGTGAGCATGACGTTGGCTTCGCGCGTCTTGAGGCTGCCGCCCAGCGCCGCGATGGCCTGGCCGCGGCCGCCGCCGATCAGGCCGCCCAGCGCGCCGCCGATGCCGCCCGCGTCGCTGTTGCTGAAGATGATTTCCGGCGACAGGCCGTAGTCGGACGCGACCATCTGGCCCTTGCCGAAGTTGCTGCCGCCGCGCATCTCGCCCGAGCCCATGAGCTCGCGCTCGCGGCTCATGGCGCGCATGCCGGCCGCGCCACGCTCGACGACGACGAAGCAGTTGGACTGCTGGATCAGCAGGCGCAGCAGGTTGGCCGTGGGCGGCAGCTTGTATTCGTTGCGCAGAATGGTGTACCAGCCCGCGTCCTGGTTCTCGACCAGCGAGACGGTGCCCAGGGGCGACTGGCAGCGTTCCAGCTGGCTGTTGGCGTTGGCGGCGCTGCCCCCGCCTGCCGCGCCGGTGGCCACGGTCTTGGACTCGGCGCTGCCCACTTTCATGTTGGTGGTTTCACAGCCGGTCAGCACCAGGGTGGCGCACGCGGCCGCGAGCAGCGTCAGCTTCTTCGGGGACATGAATGTTTCCTCTCAGTCAATGGAACGGGACGAAGCGCAAAGCCCGGGCCTCTCACTCTCACCTTCCCGGGAACAGAGCCTGTTGTGAGCGCGCATGATAGCGCCCCGCGAAACGCGCGCTATCCGCCTTTTCAATTTGTTGCCAGTCCCCCGAAGGACTGGCGATATGCCCACAGCGGCCGCCCGTCGGGGGCGCTCCAACGCCGCGTGGGCTCCTGGTCTGGCAGGGGAAACTCCAGGCTCACGAGCCAGGCGCCCGGTGCAAGTTCGGCCCGGGCCTTGGCCGCCGCGTGGGGCATGCTCTCGGGCCGCTGGAACAGGTAGACGAGGCCGTAGCCGCTCCAGTCCGCCCGCCAGAGGTCGCCATGCCGCACATGCGCCCAGGGGCAGCGCAGCGCGCACAGCCCGCGCAGCAGGGCACTGCCTTCGATGCCTTCGAGGCGTGCCGCGGGGTAGGCTGCCCGCAGCGCCCGCAGCCCCGCGCCCAGGCCGCAGCCTGCATCGAGAATGCGCACTCCGTCGGGCAGCGGTATGTTGGCAGGCAGTTGCGCCAAGGCCGCCCGGGGTGTCGGAAACAGCGGCGCATCGCGCCAGGCATTGAGCGGGTAGACGGCCAGCAGCAGCGCCAGCGGCACGAGCCAGCTCCAGGCGGGCAGCGCGGCCGAGCCCGACAGTGCCAGAGACAGCGGAAACCCCAGCGCGATCAGCACCCGGCGCCACCAGCGATCGCCCCAGAGGCTGGCGGCCGTGCCCAGGGTGCAGCCTGCGAGCAGCGCCCCTGCGGGCCCGGCATGCGGCCGCAACGCGGCAAAAAGCAGCCACGCAAGGCTCCAGGCGATCAGGGCTGGCAGAGGCCACGGCAGGCGCAGGTTCACGTCGCGGGGTCAGCGGCCAAACAGGCCGCGCAGCAGGTTGATGGGGTTCACGGCGTCCACGCCGCCGTGCACTCCATTGTCCGCTGCATTGCCCGCCGGACGGTCCGCATCGCCCTCCCCGCCCACAGCCTGTGTGCCCTGGGGCCTGCCGCGCGGGGGCTGCTCCTCACCCAGCATGGCCATGGTGTGGGACTTCGCACGCACGCGCACGGACCACTCGGGCTCCCAGGGCGCCTTGGGGTCGGCGGGGCGCGGCGGATAGACGATGTGGCTCTCGCCACCATAAGCCATCATGCGCAGCATGGGCGTGCCCTGCTCGCCACGGCCGGCGGGGGCCGCGAAGATGCCTTGCGGGATGGCGCACTGCGTGGCCTCGGCCGGCAGCAGCACGCGCTCCTTGAGCCAGCGGTCGATGGTGGCGTTGGGCAGGTAGTCGAACAGGCCCATGCCCGTGTCGGGTGTTTCGGCGCTGGACCAGAGGATCAGGTCGTCGCCGTTCTGGCCCATGGCGTGCAGGTAGTAGGCGCGCGCATTGCGCACGCTCTGCCAGTTCGCCGCCATGCTGTCCTGCGGCGTGCCCGTGGTGCGCAGGTCGATGGCGGGCATGAGGTCCTGCGCAGCGCCCAGCGTGAACTTCATGGATGCAGGAACGCCGTCGCCCGTCACGCGGTGCTCGCCCACCAGCGAGCTGTCCTTCGACAGGCTCACCTGGTTGCGCTCATTCGGGTACAGCGCGTAGGCCGGCCCGACGCGCGGCGCCCGGTCAGGCACCGCGCGGCCCGCGAAGGCCTGCGCATAGTCCGCGGGCTTGGCGCGAGCGAGGTCGACCACACGCGGCTGGCCCGCACGCACCGAGGCGCCGCAGCCCCAGTAGAGCAGGATGCGCCCCTTGGGCTGGTGCTGCTGGTACTCCTGTGGCACGTCGCCGGGCTCGGCGGACACGGCCGGCTGGGCCGGCGGCGGCAGCAGCGGCAGGCTCTCGCCCATGCGCATGCCCGGCGGGATGGCCTGGCTCGCTTCCTTGCCCGGGCGCAGGCTGTTGTGCAGCGCGATGTCGACCACGCGCGGCGGCATGACCGACATGGCGCGCGCATGGCCGTAGCTGGTCAGCGACGCCGCCGCCGGCATGCCGCCCGCGCGTGCGCCGCCTCCCATCAGGCCGCCGAGCATGCCCATGGCGGCCCCTCCCCCCATGGGCATGTCCATCTCGGGCATGCCGGCCATGGCGCCGGTGGACAGGTCGATCCAGAGCTGGGTCTTGGGGGCCTTGCTGCCCTGGGCCGTGGCAGCCAGGCCCAGCAGGCACAGGCCGGTAGCGAGGGCGGTGGCGCGCAGCGGCAGCGGACGGCGGTGGTTCATGGGGCTCTCCTGGTGGGTGCGTAGAGGAACGCACCCACAGGCGCAGGGCCGGTGCCATGGCCGCGCGTTCCCCCGGGTGCGGGAATGCGGCGCAGTCTAGGCGGGACACGCGGGCCTGCGGCAGGCCCCCGCGTGGGGCGGCAGGGGTTTGCGTGCGCTAATTCACGCACGCCGGGCCCAAGTGGCCTGTTCGCTCAGCCGCGCAGGCGTTCGATGAGTCCGTTGAGCGCATCGAGCGAGCCGAACTGGATCGCCAGCTCGCCCATCTCCTCGGTGCGGCTGCCGCGCTTGACGCGCTTTTTCACCCGCACTTCGACCTCGGCCATGAGCAGGTCGGAGAGCTCTTCCTCCACGCGGCGCAGGTCGCGCGACTTTTCCTTCTTGGGCTTTTGCGGCACCAGGCTGAACTCGGCGCCGAGCTTCTTCACGAGGGCCTCGGCCTCGCGCACCGAGAGCTTCTTGGCCGCGATCTGGTTGCCCGCCGTGATCTGCGCGGCGCGGTCGAGCGCGAGCAGCGCGCGCGCGTGGCCCATGTCGAGATCGCCCGCCATGAGCATGGTCTGCACCGGGTCGGCCAGGTTCAACAGGCGCAGCAGGTTGCTGGCCGCGCTGCGCGAGCGGCCGACGGCCTGCGCGGCCTGCTCGTGCGTGAGCCCGAATTCGCGGATGAGCCGCTGCAGGCCCTGCGCTTCTTCGAGCGGGTTGAGGTCCTCGCGCTGGATGTTCTCGATGAGCGCCATCGCGGCAGCGGACTCGTTGGGCACGTCGCGCACCAGCACCGGCACCTCGGCCAGGCCCGCGAGGCGCGAGGCGCGGAAGCGCCGCTCGCCCGCGATGATTTCGTACTTGCCCGCGTGCTCGCCCTCGGCCAGGCGGCGCACCAGGATCGGTTGCATCACCCCCTGGGCCTTGATGGACTCGGCCAGCTCGTACAGCGCGCCCTCGTCCATGCGCGTGCGCGGCTGGTACACGCCGGGCACCATCTGGTCCAGCGCCAGTGTGCTGGGCAGCCCGGCCTCGGCGGCGCGGGCCTGCTCCACTTTCTCTTCGACCTTGGGGCCCAGCAGTGCTTCGAGGCCGCGGCCGAGGCCCTTGGGTTTCTTGGTGACCATCGTTGTCAGTCCTTGTTCGTCAGGGATTGGAGCAGTGCCCGCCCCTCGGCCCAATCGCCTAGGCCGGATTCAGCGTTGATGTGCCCGCGCTCCCCATAGTCGACGAAGCGCGCCCCCCAGTCCGCCGCCAGCGCCTGCGCACGCTCGAAGCTGCAGTACGGATCGTTGCGGCTGCCGAGCAGGACGGAGGGAAAAGGCAGCGGCTGGCGCGCGATGGGCGCCCAGCCAACGATCTGCGCGGCCAGGTCGGGCCGCTCCACGTCGCCCGGCGCCACCAGCAGCGCGCCGCGCACCTTGTGTGCATGGCGCGTGTGCGCGGCCCACCAGGCCGTGAGGATGCAACCCAGGCTGTGCGCCGCCAGCACCACGGGGCCGGACGCATCGGCCACCACTTCTTCGAGCCGCGCGGACCAGTCGCCGCGCAGCGGCCGCATCCACTCGTGCTGCTGCACGCGCAGGTCGCCATGCAGCCGCTCCCACTCGGTTTGCCAATGGCCGGGGCCGGAGTTCTGCCAGCCGGGCAGGAGCAGGACGCTACAAGGGTTCATTGCTATGATTTCGGAAGCTGCTTACGCTGGATGGACGGGCGCTGGAGGCCTGTTTTGCTGGAATTCTCCAGCGGGTATTTTGCCCGAAGGCACAAAGCACATCGCCGCCGCCACGCCCTTGCGGGCACGGCGGCGGCGATGACACAGGCCCGCGCGGCGCTCAGGCGCGGCGGCTTGCCGGGAGCGGCATGCGGCGCAGGGCGAATGCGGCGAGCAGCAGCGACAGCACGATCAGCCCCCATTCCGAAAGGGTGGGGATGCTGGACGGCGGCGGGTTGCCCACGGTCTTGGGCGCGGTGGAGCAGTTGTTGCTGCCCACGGGGTCGCCGGGCATGTCCACGCACGCCGTATTGCTGATGGATGCGGGGCCGGCATAGGGCGAATCCACTCGCACGCGCACCGTGAAGGTTGTGGATGCGCCCGCGGCCAGGTTGGAGATGACGCACACCACATGGCGGGTGCCGGCGGCATACGAGCACCCGGTGGCCGAGACGAACGCCAGGCCCGCGGGCAGCGTGTCGGTCACCTGGGCGCCGTTGGCGGGCACCACATCCCGGCCGCTGCCGGCCGCCTGGTTGTTGGTCACCGTGAGGGTGTAGTCGAACTCGGTGCCAGGCAGGGCCCGGTCGGCGCTGGTGGTCTTGGCGATGCCCAGGTCGATTTCGCTGCCGGGCGCGGGTGCGATGCGGCTGGTCGTGGTGTCTTCGTCCACCTGGTTGTTGGCCATCTGCGTCTCGGTCTCGTCAACAGCGACCGCCGCGTGGTTGCCTTGCGTGCCCGAGTAGTCGCCCGCGGTGATGATGCTTTCTGCCCGCATGCGGTACGTCAGCACCACTTCGTTGGCGGCGCCCACGGCAATGGTGGGGAACGTGCACCGCAGCGTGCCCGTCATGGCGCCCAGGGCGGGCTCCGTGCAGGCCGGAGCCACGCTGGCGCCCGCGACGGTGGCCGTCAGGCCGCCCTGGTAGCTGAAGCGCGCGGTGTTGCCCGCGTTGGGGAAGGTGTCCGTCATCACCAGGTTGGTGCCGTAGGAGGGACCGGCATTGCGGACGGTGACGGTGTACATCGTTTCCGCCCCCAACGCGACGGGGTCCACGCTGTCGGTCTTCTGCACGAGGATGTCCACCAGGGAGTCGATCACGTTGGTCACGGCGGTGGACGAGTTGTTCGTCGTATCGGTTTCCGTGTCGGCCGCCCCCACGGCCACGTTGACCGTGTTGCTGATGGTGGCAGGAGCGGCCAGTGCCGCCGCCAGCGGGCGCACGGTGAAGGTCACGGTGCGGTTGCTGTTTGCGGGCACATTCGCCCAGGTGCACGTGAGCGTGCCGCCTGTGGAGTTCACAGCAGGAATCGAGGCGCACGAGCCGCCGTTGGACGGGGTGCCCGCGCTGATGAAAGCGGTGTTGGGCGGCATCACGTCGGTGATGGTGAGCGCATTCGCCGTGGACGGGCCGCCATTTCTCGCCGTCACCGTGTACACCATGGGCTGGCCCACGCGCACGTTGCTGCTCGGATTGACGGTCTTGGTGACCGTGGCATCCACGCGCGGCTCCACATTGGAGGTGATGGTGACGCTGTTGTTGCTGCGGTCCGGGTCGCCCACATCCAGGGAGTTGACGGACGCGGTATTGGCACGGCCGAGAACCGCCGCCGTGGTGTTGTGGGGGCGCACGACGATGGTGATGGTGGCGGAGGCGCCTGGGGCCAGCGTGCCCACCGTGCAATCGATGCTGGCCGATGGGACATTGGCGGGTACCGCGGGCGTGCATGTGCCCTGGGTCGTCGCAATGGACACCAGCCCTGGTGCAGGGCCGCTGCTCAGCAGGTTGTTCACCGTGTCGTACACGTGCACATTGGTGGCATCCACGGTCGCGGAATTGTTGGTGGCCACCAGGGTGTAGGTCAGGGGTTGGCCCACCACTACGGTGCCCGGGCTGGCTGTCTTCGTGATCGACAAGTCCGCCGAGTTCACGCCGAGCGTGCCCGTGATGCCGGTGCCGACGCAGTTGTTCTGGAAGCCGGGGGCGTCACCCGCTTCCACGGGGCCGGAGCCGCTCAGCGCGAGGCAAGCGTTGTTGGTGAGCCCGCCTGCCGCGGTGTTCACAGCGACGATGGAGAGCGTGGGCGCGTTGCTGTTGGCATTGATGTTGCTGGCAGCCGTGTACGTACACGTTGCCGTAGCTGGGCCGGCGGCAGGCAGCCCCGAGCAGCTCCATTGCGAGCCGGCTGCCAGCGATTGCAGTGTCATACCGGCCGGAACCGTCTCGGTCACGGTGATGGTCTGGCCCGCCAGCACGGGCATGGGGCCATAGTTGCGCACCGTGATGTTCCAGTTGTAGGGCGCATTCACCACCACCGGGCTGACGCTGGGGCCCTTGGTGATGCCCAGGTCGGCCGAGTTGTTCACGGTCACGGTGCTGGTGTTGTTCGTGCCATCTGGGTCCGGTGGTGTGGCCGACACGGTGCCCGTGTTGGGAATATCGCCGATGCCCGTGACCGCGGCCACCAGAGAGATGGCCGGCAAATTGGTGAAGGGTCCGCCGGTGTACGTGCCGGGGTAAGAGCAGGTCAACGTGGGCGCCGCAAAGGCGCAGGCCCAGGGTACAGGAGCGTTGTGGCTCACGTAGTCCAGGCCGGCAGGCAGGGTGTCCGTCACCGTGACGCCCGTGGGGTCCGCGCCGCCCAGCTGGCGCGCAGTCAACGTGAATGTGGCCTGGGTGCTGCCAGCCACCGCCGCCAGGGCCGCCGTCTTGGTGATGCGCATGTCGGTGCCGTCGCTGAGGTTCACCTGCACCGTGGCCGTGTTGTTGGTGGTGTCGCCGTCCGGGAAGTTCGACTTCACGTCAAAGGCGGCATTGACCGCGCCCGTGACGTTGGCAACGGCCGGCACCGTGATCGGCGGGAAGCTGGCACCCTGCGCCAAGCTATCGGTGCCGCTGCGGGTGCAGGTAATCAAGGCGCCCTGGGCGACGCCCGCCGGAGCCGTGATCGGGTAGCCGGAGGACGGCGTGCAGCTCCAGCCCGCGCCCGTTGGTATGGAGGTGACGGAGGAGCCCGTGGGCACGTTGAAGGTGACCGTGGGCGATTGGCCGGCCGGCAGGCCATCCGGGCCGCGGTTGTCCACCGTGAGGGTGTAGCTGTAGGCTGTGCCCGCGGCAATGGTCGCCCCGCCGACCGAGGAGGCGGCGGTGATGCCCAGGTCGGCAGCGGCCACGACGGTGATGTTGCGGGACAGGGCGTTGTTGCCCATGTTCGGATCCGCCGTGTCGGAGGCCACCTGCGCGGAATTCGGCCACACGGTCGCGGAGGGCAGCCGCACCTGCAGGGTGACCGTGCGCGAGCCCGGATACGGAATCGAGGCCCATGTGCATTCATAAGGCGCGGCTGCCGTACATGTGCCGCCATTGCTCGCACTCATGGCCACGAAGGTGGAGCCCGGAGGAATGGCGTCGGTCAGCTTGACGTTGCTGGCGGTGCCCGTGCCGTTGTTCTGCACCGTCATGGTGATCGTGGCAATGCCACCCGCAGGCACCGGATCGGGCGTGACGACGTGCTGCGCCAGCACCAGGTCCGCGCTTTGTGCCCAGGCGCCGCCCGCAGCGCAGAGCAGGGGCACGGCCAGCGCGGCGGCCCACGTACCGGCCCAGCGGGACCTCAAAGAAGCGGGCTTTACCGGGACGGAGTGTCCATGGGGGATCGAGGAGCAGGCATGTGAACGCGGGTGTGGTGGCATGGCAAGGCTTCTGAAGGCGTCCGGGGCCTGGCGGCGTCAAAGGACACCAGCGAGGCTCCGTATGGAAACGCAACGGCTGTGAACACAGGTTGCAAACGCCCGGAACTCTAAAAGCCTTCCCCCCCACCTTTCACGTTCAATGACTCACAAACACTCGCAGTTAAGAATCGTTGGCAATTGGACCGGGCCGCCGATCACATGCTCCGGATTCGCTCCACCATTTCACGCGCGAAATCCACAAAAGCCTGGCTGCCCTTGGCCGCGGGATCGAACACCACCCCAGGCAGACCGTAGCTCGGCGCCTCGGCCAGGCGCACGTTGCGCGGAATGACGGTGTCGAACACCTTGTCGCCGAAATGCCCCTTGAGCTGCTCACTGACCTGGCTCTGCAGCGTGATGCGCGGGTCGAACATCACGCGCAGCAGGCCAATGATCTGCAGGTCCTTGTTCAGGTTGGCATGCACCTGCTTGATGGTGTTGACCAGGTCGGTCAGGCCCTCCAGCGCGAAATACTCGCACTGCATGGGCACGATCACGCCGTGCGCGCTGCACAGGCCATTGAGGGTGAGCATGCTCAGGGACGGCGGGCAGTCGATGAGCACGAAGTCGTAATCGCCATCCACCTCGGCCAGCCCGGCCTTGAGGCGGCGCTCGCGCTGCGGAAGGGGCACGAGTTCCACCTCGGCTCCCGCGAGTTCGCGGTTGGCGCCCAGCACGTGGTAGCCGCATGGCTCGGACAGCACGGCGGCTTCCCTGACCGAGGCCGATTCGAGCAGCACGTCGTACACGCTGAGCTCGAGTGCGCGCTTGTCCACGCCCGAGCCCATGGTGGCATTGCCCTGGGGATCGAGGTCGACCATGAGCACACGCTGGCCGATCTTGGCCAAGCCGGCCGCCAGGTTCACGGAGGTGGTCGTCTTGCCAACGCCGCCCTTCTGGTTGGCGATGCAGAAAATCTTGGCCATGCTGAGTTACTTGGAGATGGCGAGCTTGATGCCGAAGCCGATGAGGAACACACCCGCCGTCTTCTCGAGCACGCGCCCGATGGCCGGGTTGGCACGCATGCGCGCAGCCAGGTGGTGCGTGAGCAGCACCACGACCAGGCTGTAGAGAAAGGTGAGCGTGGCAATGGTCGCGGCCATCACGCCAAAGGTGAGCATGCCTTGGTGGCGCGCCGGGTCCACGAACAGCGGAAAGAAGGCCATGTAGAACACGATGGCCTTGGGGTTGAGCAGCGTGATGAAAGCGCCCTGCCTGAAGTAGTGGCGCGGCTCGATGTTCAGCACGGGCGCATCGCCCGGCTTGGCCGTGCACATCTTGAAGCCCATCCACGCCAGGTAGGCCGCGCCCAGCCACTGCACGGCATGGAAAGCCGCCGGGTAGGCCGCGAGCAGCGCCGCCACGCCGGCGACCGCCGCCCACATGAGCACCTGGTCGGCTGCGATGACACCGGCCGCCGCCGCCAGCCCCGCACGCACCCCGCCCTTGCCCGTGGAGGTGATGAGCGCGAGATTCCCCGGCCCTGGAATGGCCAGGAACAGCACGATGGCGGCAACGAATGCGCCGTAGTCAGCTACGCCGAACATTGAGGTCTCCAAAAGATGGAAAGACGAGTGTACGCGAGCCGCCCTGCCCGGCCGCTATGCCGCGGGCCGCATCCAGACGATGCAGCGCTCGGCATCCAGCCCCGGCACCTTGAGCTGTTCCACGTGAAACACACGTACGCCAGTCGGCAGCGCGGCGACCTCCTCAGCCGGGTACTTGCCCTTCATGGCCAGCCACACGGACTGGGGGCCCAGCGCCTGGCGCGACCAGGCGGTGAAGTCGGGCAGCGAGGCAAAGGCCCGGCAGCTCACCACGTCGAACGGGCCGGAAAGCGTTTCCACGCGCGCATGGATGCCATGCAGGTTGGGCAGGCGCAACGCGGCGGCGGCCTGCTGGATGAAGGCGGCCTTCTTCGCCACCGTGTCCACGCAGCTCACATCGACCTCGGGGCAGCAGATGGCGAACACCACACCCGGCAGCCCACCGCCCGAGCCCACGTCGAGCAGGCGTGCACCGTGCCCGGCCAACTGGCGTCGCAGGGGCGCGACGGCCGCGAGGCTGTCGAGCAGGTGGTGCGTGAGCATTTCCTGCGGATCGCGCACGGCCGTGAGGTTGTAGACCTTGTTCCACTTTTGCAGCAAGGCCAGAAAATCGAGCAACTGGGCGATCCGGGCTTCATCCAGATCCAACCCCAGCGCCCGCACGCCAGCGCACAGCGGCTCGCGCAGCGCGGCGCTCATGCTCCGGCTTCCACCGTGGCAGCCGCTTCCT
>JASLFM010000229.1 GCA_030150585.1 Acidovorax sp. | reverse complement strand
ACATTTCCTTGCCGTCGGCCTCCAGCGCGAACTTGCTGTGCGACTCCATCGGCGGCACCGCGCGCGTCGCGTCGCCGGCCTGGCGGCGCGGCATGTAGCCGCCCAGCGCGGCGCGGCGCGCGCGGTGCCGCCGATGGAGTCGCACAGCAAGTTCGCGCTGGAGGCCGACGGCAAGGAAATGTCGTCGACCATGGCGCTGGTGCGCCAGCTCGGCAACCTGTTGAAGGACAAGGACTTCGGTCAGTACGTCGTGCCCATCGTGGCCGACGAGGCGCGCACGTTCGGCATGCCCACCTGGCGGAACAGGTTGGCCATGCCGAAGGTGCGCGCCTCGTCGGCCACGATGGGCACGATGCGCGGACCCAGTTGCCCGTCCTTCAGCAGCGTGCCGAGCATGCGCACGAAGGCCATCGTGGTGCTCATCTCCTTGCCATCGGCCGCCAGCGCGAACTGCCCGTAATGCGCGAGGGCGGGCACGGGCACCGCGTCACACGCGGTTTCGCGCCGGGGCAGCGCGCCGCCCAGGGCAGCGCGGTGCTCGCGCAGGTAGCGCATCTCGGCGCTGTCGTCGGCCGGCTTGTAGAAAGCCAGGCCCTTGGTCTGCTCGTCCGTGAGGGGCAGGTTGAAGCGGTTGCGGAACTCGATCAGGTCGGTCTCATCGAGCTTCTTCTGGCTGTGCGTGGTCATCTTACCCTGGCCGGCCGAACCCATGCCGTAGCCCTTCTTGGTGTGGGCCAGGATCACCGTGGGCTGGCCCCGGTGCGCGGCGGCCGCCGCATAGGCGGCGTGGATCTTCACGAGGTCGTGGCCGCCGCGCTTCAGGCGGTCGATCTGCTCGTCGGTCAGGCCCTGGGCCAGCGCGGCCAATTCGGGCGTCTGGCCAAAGAAGTGGTCACGGTTGAATCGCCCGTCCTTGGCGGCGAAAGTCTGCATTTGCCCGTCGACCGTGCCACCCAGCGTGCGCGCAAGCGTGCCCGTGAGGTCGCGCGCGAACAGGCCATCCCAGTCGCTGCCCCAGAGCAGCTTGACCACGTTCCAGCCCGCGCCAGCGAAAAGGCGCTCGAGCTCGTCCACGATGCGGCCATTGCCGCGCACGGGCCCGTCCAGGCGCTGCAGGTTGCAGTTGACCACCCACACGAGGTTGTCCAGCCCCTCGCGCGCGGCGAGCGTGAGGGCGCTCATGCTCTCGGGCTCATCCATCTCGCCGTCACCGAACACGCCCCACACCTTGCGGCCTTGGCAGTCGAGCAGGTTGCGGTGCGTAAGGTAGCGCATGAAGCGCGCGTGGTAGATGCTGCTGATCGGCCCGATGCCCATGGAGCCCGTGGGGAACTGCCAGAAGTCGGGCATGAGCCAGGGGTGCGGGTAGCTCGACAGCCCTTGCGCGCCCACGGCGGGCGCGGTGATTTCCTGGCGGTAGTGCTGCAGGTCGTGCTCGGTGAGGCGCCCTTCGAGAAAGGCACGCGCATACACGCCCGGTGCGCTGTGGGGCTGGAAGAACACCAGGTCGCCCCGGTGCTGGCCGGGCCCCGTGCCCTCTCGGGCACGGAAGAAGTGGTTGAAGCCCGTCTCGAACAAATCGGCCGCGCTCGCGTAGCTCGCAATGTGGCCGCCGAGCTCTCCGTAGGCCTGGTTGGCGCGCACCACCATGGCCAGTGCGTTCCAGCGCATGATGGACGCGAGCCGCTCCTCGATGGCCAGGTCGCCCGGGAACGCGGGCTGCGCCTGCGCGGCCACGGTGTTCACGTAAGGCGTGTTGAGATCCGGCGCCCAGCCCACGCGCTGCGCGCGCGCCAGGCGCGCCAGTTCATCGAGCATGAAGCGCGCGCGCTCGGGGCCTTCGGCGGCCACCAGGGCCAGGAAGGCGTCGCGCCATTCGGCGGTCTCCAGGGGATCGGTGTCCAAGGCAATGCCTTGGGGGCTGAGCAGGGAATGGGGCGTGGGGGCGTTCATGGCTCACACTCTAAGAAAGAGTTGGTGGAATATGGTGCCGAAACGCATGGAATAGGCCAATAATTCAGCATAATATGCCTTCATTACAAATTTTTGAAGCATATGAAGCTAGACGCCACCGATCTGCGCATCCTCGCCGAACTGCAGGCCGACGGCTCGCTTTCGAACGTGGAGCTGGCGCGGCGCGTGCACCTCTCGCCTTCGCCGTGTCTGGCACGCGTGAAGGCGCTGGAGGCGGCAGGCGTGATCGCGCGGTACGTGGCGCTGGCCAACGCGGCCGCTCTGGGCCTGGGGCTCAACGTCTTCATCAGCATCAGCCTCAAGGCCCAGAGCAAGGAAGCGCTGGCCGGCTTCGAGCGGCGTATCGCCGAGCACGACGAGGTGATGGAGTGCTACCTCATGAGCGGCGACTCCGACTACCTCATCCGCGTGGCGCTGCCCGACATCGCGGCGCTGGAGCGTTTCATCCTGGAGCAGCTCACACCCATTCCAGGCATCGAAAAGATCCGCTCCAGCTTCGCGCTCAAGCAGGTACGCTACAAGACGGCGCTGCCGCTGCCGGCGCGGGTTTGAAGCCGAGCGCCCGCACGAGGTCCAGCGCCTGGCCGATGTCGGCCAGCAGGTCGCCAACGTCCTCCAGCCCCACGGACAGCCGCACCAGCCCTTCGGAGATGCCGTGCGCGGCGCGCTCCTCGGGTGTGTAGGTCGAGTGCGTCATGCTCGCGGGGTGCTGGGCCAGCGTCTCAGCGTCGCCCAGGCTCACGGCGCGCGCGACGAGCTGCAGCGCGTCCATAAAGCGCACGCCCGCCTGCAGCCCGCCGTGCAGCTCGAAGGCGATCATGCCGCCCATCTGGCGCATCTGGCGGCGGGCCAGCGCCTGCTGCGGGAAGGACGCGAGGCCCGGGTAGTGCACCACGGCCGCCGCGGGGTGCGCCGCGATGAACTCGGCCACCTTCTGCGCGTTCTGGCAATGGCGGTCCATGCGCAGCGCGAGGGTCTTGAGGCCACGCAGCACCAGGTGCGCGTCGTAGGCCGACATCACGGCGCCCGTCATGTCCTTGAGGCCGTACAGGCGCACGTGCTGCGCGAGCCCGGCGTCGGCGAACACGGCCGCGCCCGCCGTCACGTCCCCGTGGCCGCTCAGGTACTTGGTCATGGAATGCACGCTCACGTCCGCACCGAGCACGAGCGGCTGCTGCAGGTAGGGTGAGCAGTAGGTGTTGTCCACCACCACCTTGGCGCCGTGCGCATGGGCCAGGACCGAGATGGCAGCGATGTCCGCCAGCCGCATGTTGGGGTTGGCGGGCGATTCAAGGTAGACCACGCGCGTCTTGCCAGTCAGCGCCGTCGCCACGTTGGCCGGGTCGGTCATATCGACGTGGCGCACGGTGACGCCGAAGCGGCCCAGGCCATGGTGCAGGAAGGCGAACGTGCAGCCGTACAGCGTCATGTCGGTCAGCACTTCGTCGCCCGGCTCCAGCATCGACCACAGCGTGGCCGTGATGGCCCCCATGCCCGAGCCGAAGACCACCGCGCCCGCGCCCTGCTCCAGGCTGGCCAGGCGCCCTTCGAGCAGCGCCAGCGTGGGATTGGCGATGCGCGTGTAGATGTAACCCTTCTCTTCGCCCGCGAAGCAGCGCGCGCCGTAGCCCACGTCGGGGAAGGTCCAGGTGGCCGAGGTGTGGATGGGCGGCACGAGCGCGCCCTGGTGCTCGGCCGGGTCGTAGCCGAAGTGGATGGCGCGGGTGCTGAAGCCGCTGGCGGTGGAAGGGGTGCGCGTCATGGTGAAGTCTCCTGTAGCTCTGTGGACGGCGGCATCGCCGCGAACAAGATTCTTCAACCCAATGAAAGGCAAAATTTCGCCGATTTCGCCCCGAAAACCACCATGAAGGGCAAAATTTACCTCACCATGGAAACCGCCGATCTAGATGCCATCGACCGCACCCTGCTCAACGCCCTGCAGCGCGACGGTCGCGCCACCGTGGGCGAACTGGCCGATGCGGTATCGCTCTCGACCTCGCCCTGCTGGCGCCGCATTCGCCACCTCGAGGAAACCGGCGTGATCGCGGGCTACCACGCGCACCTGGACCGCGACCGTGCAGGCTGGGGCGTGCTGGGTTTCGTGCAGCTCACCCTGCAGGACCACACGGCCGACACCACTTCAGCGCTGGAGCGCGAAATCCAGGCGCTGCCGCAGGTGCTCTCGTGCCACAACCTCTCGGGGCGCTACGACTACCAGCTCGAAGTGGTGGCCCCCGACCTGCATGCCTTCTCGGAATACGTGCGCACGCGCATCCGCGCCCTGCCCGGCGTGCGCGAGATTTCGACGAATTTTTCGCTCAAGGAAGTCAAGCGGACCGCCGCCTTGCCGCTCTAGCCGCTGCCCCGCACAGCCCCCAAGGGACCTCGATCTGCGACCGCGTTCAAGCGGGAAGGGCCAGCTCGTCGAGCCAGGCCACCGTGTGCGCCAACTCCGCCGCACGGATTTCGTGGGCTCCCGCGAATTCCTCATAGTGCAGATGCAACCGCGGCAATGCCTGCGCCTGGCGCCGGATCGCATGGGCGCTGGCCAGCGGGATCACGTGGTCCTGCGTGCCATGGCTCACCCACAGGTGCTTGCCCGCAAATGCCTCGTCCGGTGCGATGTGCGGCACGATCTGGGGCAGCAGACGGCTGTGCCACACCAGCGCGGCGCGCATCAGTTCCGGGTGCGTGAGCAGCAGCGACAGCGCCATGATCCCGCCTTGGCTGAAGCCGCCCACCACCACTTGCCCCGCCGCCACGCCGAGCTGGCGCGCGGCCGAGGGCACGGCCTGCTCCAGCAGCGCGCGGCTGTGCGCCTCCTGCGCCTCGTCGATGGAACGCACGCCATTGGGGTCAACCGAGAAATCGAACCACGCGAAGGCGCCCGGCCCCAAGCGGAATGGCGCGCGCAGGCTCAGCACGTGAAAGCGTTCGGGGATGTGCGGCGCGAGCCCGAACAGGTCCTGCTCGTTGCTGCCCACGCCATGCATGAGCACGAGTAGCCAGGGATGGCGCACGCCTGGGTGTGCAGCGCGGTGCACAAAGGTCAGCGGAAGGTCCAGCATGGGTATGCCTCCGGGTGGTACAGCCGCCATCATGCAGCGGGCGCGCTCAGCGCGAAAGCATCCATGGCGAGCATGCCGTACATCACCTCGCGGCTCAGGTAGTCGGCGCTCCAGCCCTCGCCGGCCGCGCCCAGCGCAAAGAACAGCGGCAGGAAATGCTCCTCGGTCGGGTGGGCGCGCTGCGCGTGCGGCGCCAGGCTGCGGTAGCCCAGCAGCGCGTCCAGGTCGCCTCGCTCCACCGCGGCCTCGATCCAGCGGCTGAACTCCACCACATAAGGTGCAGGTTCGCGGGCGCCGCCGAAGAATTCGCGCAGGTTGTGCGTCATGCTGCCCGACCCCATGACCAGCACACCCTGGCCTCGCAGGCCGCGCAAGGCGGCCCCCATGGCATGCACCTCGGCCGGGCCCGCATCCACGGGCAGCGCGACCTGGACCACGGGCAGGTCCGCTTGCGGGAAAAGGTGCATGAGCGGTACCCAGGCGCCATGGTCGAACGGGCGCTGCGGGTTGCCGTCCGCCGCGATGCCCGCCGACTGCAGCCGCGCGAGCACGTCCTGCGCCAGCGCGGGCGCGCCCGGCGCCGGGTACTGCAGTTCGTAGAGGGCCGGTGGAAAGCCACCGAAGTCGTGCCAGGTGGCCGGAGCGGCGCCCGTCATGACCTCCACGCCCCGGGCCATCCAGTGCGGGGACATGACGACCACGCCACGCAGCCCTGGAAAGCGCTCGCGCAGCCCCTCCCCCCAGCGGGTGAGCGCCGGGCCGGTAGTGCCCGCCTCCACGGCGAACAGCGGCGCGCCATGCGAGACGAACAACGCGGGAAGGATAGAAGCGGGGGGAATGGCGGTAGCAGGCATGGTGGAAATCCTTGATACCTCGAATGTAGGGGCTGCGCCTGCCTTCACCAAGCCGCGCAGGCGGTTCAGAGCGTCCTGCCAGGCAGGACAATGCCTAATCCAGCCCCACCCGGCCACGTAGGGCCTTGGTGGCGCTGCGCAGGCGCTTGCCCTCGCGGCGGCGCAGCTGCGACCCCAAGGTGGGCTGCGTGGCGCGGCGCACACGCGGCGGCTGGGCCACGCTGTTCACCAGGGCGTTGAGCCGCTCCAGCGCATCGGCGCGGTTCAGCTCCTGGCTGCGGTGCTGCTGGGCCTTGAGGATGAGCACGCCGTCCTGCGTGATGCGCCCGTCGCGCAGCGCCAGCAGCCGCTGCTGCACGTCCAGCGGCAGCGATGAGGCCGTGATGTCGAAGCGCAGGTGCACCGCGCTCGAAACCTTGTTCACGTTCTGCCCGCCCGCGCCCTGCGCGCGCATGGCGGTAATCTCCACCTCGCGCTCGTCCACCCGCAGCAGCGGCCGGGACGCCATCGTCACCCCAGGGCGCGGCGCAGCGCCGCGTGGAAGGCCTCGGGGCGCTCGTACTGCACCCAATGCCCGCAGTCCGGCACCAGCTCCAGCCCCTGGAACTGCGCGCCCGTGGCGCGGAAGGCGCCGTCCAGTTCGGTGATCCAGCGCTTGTAGAGTGAGTCGAGCGCGCCGTAGATCGCATGCACCGGGCAGCGCACCTGCGGCAGCGAGCGCGCGAGGATGTCGGTGTGCGCCAGGCGCCGGCGCGGCAGGCGGTCGCGCGACACGTTGAGGATGTGCAGCGCCAGTGTCTCATCGTCGATCAGCGCCGGATCGGACAGCATCAGCGCCGCGAGGTTGTAGCGGTGCGCGTCGGTCTGTGCTGCGGAGTCGGCCAGGTGCCGCCAACCCTTGAGCGTGAACTGCCGCTCGGGCACCACGCCCATCGCAGGCGCACCCACCAGCACGAGGCGCTGCGCCACACCGGGGTGTGCGGCGGCCAGCAGCCCCGCCGTCATCCCACCGAACGAAAAGCCCACCAGGTCGCAGGCCTCGCTACCCAGCAGCGCCCGCAGGCCTGCATGGAGCGGCTCCACCATGGCATCGGCATCCGTGCCGTCCGGCGGCGGCGCCGAATCGCCGAAGCCCGGCAGGTCAGGTATCCAGAGCTGGCGGCCGTCGGCCACGAGCGCGTCGATGTTGCGCACCCAGTGCGTCCAGCTGCCGCTGCCGCCGTGGAACAGCACCAGCGGCGCCGCGCCCGGGCGGCGTTCGCCCCAGACATGCCAGACGATATCGCCCGCCCCATCGCCCATGGAGGTGGTGTAGCGCTGCGCGAGTGCCTGCAGGCGCAGCACGCTTTGGGGAACGCTCACCACTGCGCGGTTGCATCGATCGCGAGGCCGTAGCCCGCCACGCCAAAGCCGCACATCACGGCGCGCGCCACGGGGGAGATGTAGGAGTGGTGGCGGAAGCTCTCGCGCGCATGCACGTTGCTGATGTGCAGCTCGATCAGCGGCACGCCGGTGCCCTTGATCGCATCGAGCAGCGCCACGCTCGTGTGGGTGTAGGCGCCTGCGTTGAGCACCACGCCCGCCAGCTCGCCCGCCGCGTGCTGGCGCCCGGCCTCGTGGATCCAGTCCACGAGGTGGCCTTCATGGTTGCTCTGACGGAACTGCAGCGCGAAGCCATGGCGGGCGCAAGCCTGCTGGCACAGCAGTTCCACGTCGGCCAGCGTGTGGCTGCCGTAGACGGCGGGCTCGCGGGTGCCCAGCAGGTTGAGGTTGGGTCCGTTGAGGACGAAAACAGTTTTCACAGCAAGGCACTCCCGACTTCTGACAGGGGAATTATGCGGCGCCTGCAATGCCAAACGGCCCC